>NZ_JAWSTH010000044.1:0-48639 GCF_033542075.1 Conexibacter stalactiti | reverse complement strand
CGCCGAGACGGCGTCCGCCGAGGCGCCCGCCGCCGCGCGGCCGCTGAGCCGCGCCGCGCCGGCGCGCACGCCGACCGCCGTGCCCGCGCCCGCCGAGGCGCACCCTCACGCAGTAAGGGAATGCCTTAGTCGCGCTTAACGCAACGCGCCCGCCCGCTCCACTCCGACGAGGAGGAGGAACGTGCGGGCGGGCGTGGTGCGTCGCCGGGGTTGTCCGCCTCGCTCGGTGCTGGCCGAGCGAGACGCCCCAGGTCTGGGATCAGGCGTGCGAGCCGTGCTCGCGCCCGAAGAAGCCGTGGCCGAGGAAGAGCGCGCCGAAGGCCGGCGCGTGCGACGCCGCCTCCACCGCCTCGATCTCCTCGGCGGTGCGGCGGCTGGACCGGCGGGTCAGCCGCGGGCTGCGCTGGCGCTGGGCGCGCTCATGCAGCTCGGCCGCCCGGATGTCGTTCTGGATATGGGTGAGGGCGGGGTTCATCGTGTGCTCCTGGCGTCGTTTCTGACCGTTAGGACGGTACGGCTGAGCCAGAGCGGACACATCGGGCAGATGCCGTCTCTTTGCGGGCGAAATGCCTTACCTCCGGAGGGCCGGGGCCTTACGTCGCCCAGGGGCACACGCTCCCCGCGCGCCAAGCCCTAACCTGTACCGGCCCATGGCCGACCAGTCCAAGATCCGCAACTTCTCGATCATCGCCCACATCGACCACGGGAAGTCGACGCTCGCCGACCGCATCCTCGAGGTCACCAACACCGTCGAGCAGCGCGACATGAGAGCGCAGCTGCTCGACTCGATGGACCTCGAGCGCGAGCGCGGCATCACGATCAAGGCGCAGGCCGTGCGCGTGACGTTCGAGGCCTCCGACGGCGAGACCTACCAGCTGCACCTCATCGACACGCCCGGCCACGTCGACTTCTCCTACGAGGTCTCGCGCTCGCTCGCCGCCTGCGAGGGCGCGCTGCTGGTCGTCGACGCCTCCCAGGGCGTCGAGGCGCAGACGCTCGCCAACACCTACCTGGCGATCGACGGCGGACTGGAGCTGGTCCCGGTCCTCAACAAGATCGACCTGCCGGGCGCCGAGCCCGAGCGCGTCGCCGGCGAGGTCTCCGAGCTGCTCGGCGAGGATCCCGACGACGTGCTGCGGATCAGCGCGAAGACCGGCATGGGCGTCAGAGAGGTGCTCGACCGGCTCGTCGAGAAGGTCCCGGCGCCCGCGGGCGATCCCGCCGCGCCGCCGCGCGCGCTGATCTTCGACTCCGAGTTCGACCAGTACCGCGGCGTGATCGCCTACATCCGCGTCGTCGACGGCACCTTCACGAAGGGCGAGGCGATCCGCGCGATGGCGGCCGGGACCGAGGCCGAGATCGACGAGATCGGCTTCTTCAACCCGCGCATGATCGCGGCGGCCGAGCTCGGCCCCGGCGAGGTGGGCTACCTGATCACCGGCGTCAAGGACGTCGCGATGCTGCGCGTCGGCGACACGCTGACGACCAAGCGCGGCGCCGCGACCGAGGCGCTGCCGGGCTATCAGGACGTCAAGCCGATGGTCTTCTGCGGCCTCTTCCCGATCGACTCCGACGACTACCCGGACCTGCGCGACGCGCTGGAGAAGCTGACGCTCAACGACGCCGCGCTGTCGTGGGAGCCGGAGACCTCCGAGGCGCTCGGCTTCGGCTTCCGCTGCGGCTTCCTCGGCCTGCTGCACATGGACATCGTGCGCGAGCGGCTGGAGCGTGAGTACGACCTCGAGCTGATGACGACGATGCCGTCGGTCGAGTTCGAGGTCGAGCTCTCCAACGGCGAGATCGTGCCGGTCCACAACCCGTCGGACATGCCCGATCCCTCGACGATCAGAGAGATCCGCGAGCCGTACATCCGCGCCAGCATCCTGACGCCGAAGGAGTACGTCGGCACGATCATGGAGCTGTGCCAGGAGAAGCGCGGCACGCATGCCGGCATGACCTACATGTCGGCCGACCGCGTGCAGCTGGAGTACGACCTGCCGCTGGCCGAGATCGTGCTCGACTTCTTCGACCAGCTGAAGTCGCGCACGCGCGGCTACGCGTCGCTCGACTACGAGCTGACGGGCCTGAGAACGAGCGACCTCGTCAAGCTCGACATCCTGCTCTCGGGCGATCCGGTCGACGCGCTCTCGATGGTCGTCCACCGCTCGAAGGCCCACGACGTCGGCCGCGTGCTGGCGGAGAAGCTGAAGCAGAAGATCCCGCGTCAGCAGTTCGACGTGCCGATCCAGGCGGCGATCGGCTCACGCGTCGTCGCGCGCGAGACCGTCAAGGCGTACCGCAAGGACGTCGTCGCGAAGTGCTACGGCGGCGACATCTCGCGCAAGCGCAAGCTGCTGGAGAAGCAGAAGAAGGGCAAGGCGCGGATGAAGCAGGTCGGCCGCGTCGAGGTCCCGCAGGAGGCCTTCCTCGCGGTGCTCGAACTGGGCGACACCAGATAGCGGGCAATCGGCTGGCGCCGATTGCCTTGGGAGATCGGCTGGCGCTGATCTCCCGCCGCCGGGCGTAGCGCCGACGTGCCGTCGCGCGCGCCGCGCGGCTGGCGCCCTCGCGCGCGCCGAGCTGTCAGGATGCTGGCGCGATGACGCGCCTCACGGATGCGGAACGGCGCGCGCGGCGCGAAGCGGCCCAGCAGGCGGTGCGCCGTCGTCGGCGGATCGCGAGCGGCGGGCTGCTGGCGGTGGTCGCGCTGGTCGTCGCCGTCTTCGTCGTGAGCAGCGGCCGCGGCCCGTCCGGCGACGACGTCGCCGAGGCGGAGACGACGATCGCGCGCGATGACGCGGGCAGAGCGGCCAAGGAGCGCCGCGCCGAGCGCAGACGCGCCGCCGCCGAGCGAGCCTCGACGATCGACGTCGACACGATCCCGCCGGCGAGACCGGGGCCCGCGGAGGTCCACCAGGGCGGCCCGACCGCGGGCCGGATGGTCGCGCTCACCTACGACGACGGCTACTGCGGCGCCTGCATCGCGACGCTCGTCAAGCAGCTCGAACGCACGGGCGCGCACGCGACCATCTTCCCCAACGGCTCCTACGACGGCCAGTGGAGACCGCACGCCGCGGCGATCCGCAGACTGGTCGCACGCGGCCAGCTGACGGTCGGCAGTCACACCTTCAACCACGTCAACTCCCCGGCCGTCGGGGCGGCGGCGTTCGGCGCCGACCTCGACCGCAACGAGCAGTGGATCCAGCAGACCTTCGGCCTCACCGGCCGGCCGTACTTCCGCCCGCCGTACGGCGCCTTCGACGACGGCACGCTCGCCGCCGCCGGCGAGCGCGGCTACACGAGCGTCGTGATGTGGAACGGGACGGTCGCCGACTCCAACCTGCGCTCGAAGGCGTACATCCTCAACGCGATCAGACACTGGGCGAGACCGGGCGCGATCATCCTGCTGCACGCCAACTATCCGCCGACGGCCGAGGCGCTGCCCGAGATGCTGGAGATCCTCAGACGCAAGCGGCTGAGAACGGCGACGCTCGCCGAGCTGCTCGGCGGATCGCCGTACGTCGCCGCGCGCTGAGCGGCGGCACGCGACAATGCGCCGATGGACCTCGGCCTGAGCGGGAAGCGCTGCGTCGTCACCGGCGCCAGCAGAGGGATCGGCCGCGCGGTCGCGAGAAGCCTCGCCGCGGAGGGCGCGCGGCTGCTGCTGGTCGGTCGTGACGCGCAGGCGCTGACCACGGCGGCCGCGGCGATCGCCACCGCGCCCGGCCCCGCGCCCGCCGGAGCCCGTTCGGCCGCCGCGCCGGGCGCGAGCGCGAGAGCGAGCGTGGAGACCTTCGCCGCCGACGTCACCGACCCGGCCGCCGCGGAGGCGATCGTCGCCGCCGCGCAGAAGCGGCTCGGCGGGATCGACGTGCTCGTCAACAACGCCGGCACCTCCGCCAACATCCCGCTCGGCGAGCTGAGCGAGGACGACTGGGAGCTGCAGTGGCAGCTCAACGTGCGCGGGCCCGACCGCCTGATGCGCGCCGCGGCGCCGCTGATGGCGAGAGGCGGCTGGGGGCGGATCGTCAACGTCGCCTCCTCCTCGGGCAAGCGGCCGTCGGGCACGAACGTCGCCTACTCGGTCACCAAGAGCGCCCAGCTGGCGCTCTCGCGCGCGTACGCGGAAGCGTGGGCGGCCAGAGGCGTGCTCGTCAACGCCGTCGCGCCGGGGCCGACGACGTCGGAGCTGTGGATGGCGCCCGGCGGCCTCGCCGACCAGGCGGCAGCCGCGCGCGGGCGCACGCGCGAGCAGGTGCTGGCGGCAGCGGCGGCGAGAACGCCGCGCGGCAGCCTTGGGGAGCCGCAGGAGATCGCCGCCGCGATCGTCTTCCTCTGCTCCGAGCGGGCCGCGAACGTCGTCGGCGCGTCATGGTCGGTCGACGGCGGCGCCGTGCCGTCGATCATCTGATTGAGTCCCGGACAGCCGTCCGACGCACGAGAGGAGCCTGGTGCCAGCCAACACCGACGCGGTCGGGAAGAGATACACCCCGGTCGTCTACGCCGTCGGGCGCGAGAAGGTCAAGGAGTACGCGCTCGCGGTCGGGGAGACCGACCCGCTTCACCTCGACGTCGCCGCCGCGCGCGCGGCCGGCTTCGCCGACGTCGTCGCGCCGCCGATGTTCGCCGTCGTCTACCAGTCGCCGTCGGTGATGCCGGCGCTGTTCGACCCGGAGGTCGGGATCGACTTCTCGATGATGGTCCACAGCGGCCAGGACTTCCGCTGGGAGCGGCTGGTCGTCGCCGGCGAGGAGCTGACCACGACGACGAGCGTCGCGGCGGTCAGCGAGAAGGGCGGGCTCGGCTTCTTCGACTTCGAGGTCGTGACCGTGGACGAGGCGGGCGAGCCCGTCGTGACCGGCATCTGGAAGATGCTCGTGCGAGGAGCGTGACGATGTCCGCAGAGTTCGAGCCGGGCGCTGAGCTGCCCGTCCTCACGACGACCCCGGACCGCTTTCTGACGGTCCGCTACGCCGGCGCCTCCGGCGACTTCAACCCGATCCACATCGACGAGCAGTTCGCGACGTCGGTCGGGCTGCCGGGGCGGATCCTGCACGGGCTGTGGTCGATGGCGCAGGTCGCGCGGGCGCAGACCGAGGCCGCCGGCGGCCCGGCGGCGCTGAGATCGCTGTCGGTCCAATTCCGCGGCATGGGCGTGCTGGAGCAGGAGGTCGTCGTCAGCAGCAGAGTGAAGACCGTCGAGGACGGCGTCGCGACGGTCGCGGCCGAGGCGCGTCAGGGCGACACGCGGATCATCCGCAACGCCGTCGCCGAGGTCGTCGTCACACCGCCCGCGTCCGGAAGCTGATCCGCACCGTCACCGCCGGCCCGCGGCGCGGCGTCAGCCGCACGGCGAGCGTCTGAGCGCCGCCGTCGGCGCGCAGTCGCGCGGCCGGAAGCAGCGGCGCCGGCAGCGCTCTGCCGGCGAGCGTCCAGCGCACGGCGCGCAGCAGCGCGCCGCCGCGCTGCGTGAGGCCGAACTGGAGCGTGTTGGCGCCGCCGATCACGCGCGGGACCTCGGCCCGCACGGTCACCCTGCCGCCGCCGACCGTTCGCGTGACGGCGGCGACGCGGCCGACGACGCGCCGCCCGGGACAGACGCCGTTGCGCGCCGGCGGGCGGATCGAGCTGCCCGGCCGCACGGCGCAGCGCGCCGTTCTGACTCTCAGCGGGTAGGCGTCGAGCACGCCGGCGGCGCGCATCCCGCCGGTCGTCGTGCCGCTGGTGGCGCCGGTGCCGGCGTCGCCGGGCGGCTGGGCGCCGCCGCCGGAACCGCTCTCGCTCCCGTCGCCGGATCTGGAGCCGGAGCCGCCGTCGCCCGGGACGGGTTCGCGGTTGGCCGGTCTGCCATCGCCGCTCCCGGCCGGCGCGGTCAGCAGGAGCTGGAGGCTGCGCGCCGTCGACTCGTTGCCGGCCAGGTCGAAGAAGCTCGCGCGGACGCGGTAGCTGCCGGCTCTGTCGGGCAGCGTGAGCGAGCCGCTGCCGTCGGCGCGGAGCGCGAGGGGGACGCCGAGCGGCGCCTCGGCGCCGTCGAGCAGCCGCAGCTGCGCGGAGACGGCGTCGCCCGGTCTGCCGATCACCGTGACCGTGCGCGTCCGCTGCGCCGATGACCATGGCGAGACGACGACGAGCACGCCGGCGGCGTCCGGCGGCGTGCTGTCGGAGACGTAGCGCGCCTCGACCGACGCGCTCGGCAGCGGGACGCCGCCGCGCGTGCGCACGACGCGGACGCGGTAGGTGCCGGCGGCGACCGGCAGCGCGATCGTCGCCGAGCCGTCGAGGTCGGCGTCCGGGAAGGAGCCGAGCACGGTCGTGCCGGTCTCGTCGAGCACCTCGACGAGCGCGCCGGTGACGGCGGCGTCGAGGTCGAAGACGGCGATCCGCTGGCGGCTGGTGGAGGCGCCGACGAGCATCGGCGCGCCGTCGGCGGCCGGCTCGGCCGGGGCGGTGAAGCCGGCGTCGATGGTCGCGACCGTCCCGTCGGGGCTGGTCGCGGTGACGCGGTAGCGGTATCTCGTCGCGGCTCTGAGGCCGGCGAGCGGCAGCGAGTACACCTGCGCGCCGCTGCCGGAGACGGACGCGCTGGTGGTCACGCCGTAGGCGCTCGTCGGGCCGTAGTCGATGCGGACGGTCGCCGGCTGGCCGTGCGGGTCGACGGCGCCGTGGACGCGCACCCCGACGGTGTCGGCGGAGACGGTCGCGGTCAGGTCGCTCGGCGGCGCCAGGTCGACCAGCTCCAGCGCCACGTCGTCGAGGTCGATCGAGCCGGCGACCGCCGCCGCCAGCGGCGTCGCGACGACCAGCCGCAGCCGCAGCGCGTAGCTTCTGCCCGGCGTCAGCAGCGCGGGGGCGACCGGGCCGCCGTAGGCGTTGAAGCCGGCCGACGGGGCGACCGCGCTCGCCGCCAGCAGCGGCGTCGCGGCGTCGCCGGCGCTCAGCTCGACCAGGTCGGCGGCGACGGTCGCGCCGCCGAGGTCGAGCAGCGAGCTGGAGGCGGCCCGCAGCGCGAAGCTCAGCGCGGCGACGTCCGGCCGCTGCGCGGGGGTGAACGACGGGCTCCTCCAGTCGACGGTCGTGGTCGACAGCAGCCCCAACGTCGTTCTCAGCGACGTCCGCGGGTGACCGCCGGCCTCCCAACCGGTGGCCACCTGCGGGCACGTCACGCCGGGGATCGCGAGGATCCCGCCGCAGGTCACCCCGCCGTCCTGCGTCGTCGTCGCCGTCCAGCCGGCGGTGCCGCTCGCGAAGGTGCGCGCACCCTCAGGGTGCGGCTCCCAGCTCGTCGTCGCCGCGATGGCGTTCGTCGTCCCCAGCAGCGCGATCGCTCCCACGATCGCGGCGACCGTCCGGCACGCTCTCCCAAGCGTCGGCGTCACAGCGGACCCTCCAGTGCGTGGAATCCCGGGCGTACCCCTGCCCGTTGAGCCTGTTTTCGGGATGGCAACAACAAACCTTGAGCAATCAACAGCTCTTGGCGGGTCCACGCGCTCCCGTTCGGCAGAGGCGGCGTGGTTCCGAGCGGCGGGGAACCTAGAATGAGGGGATGCTCACCCCGCGACAGGAGCTGATCCTCGGCAAGGTCGTCGAGGACTACCTCGAGACCGGCCAGCCGGTCGGCTCCAAGGCGCTCGCCGCCGACGTCGAGTGGGGACCGTCGACGATCCGCAACGAGCTGGCGATGCTGGAGGAGCACGGGCTGCTCGCGCACCCGCACACCTCGGCCGGCCGCGTCCCGACAGACGCCGGCTACCGCTACTACGTCGACCGCCTGCTGAGCCAGCCGGCGCCGACCGCCGTCGTCGCGGCGCCGCCGCTGGCGCTGTCGCTCGTGCGCCACGAGGTCGACGAGGCGATGCGCGTCACGACCGCGACGCTGTCGCAGGTCACCAACCTGCTCGCGATCGTCTCGGCGCCGCCGATCGAGACGGCGACGATCCGCCACGTCGAGGTGCTGCTGCTGCAGCCGCAGGTGCTGATGGTCGTCGTGATCACCTCGACCGGCGGGGTCTCCAAGCGCGTCTTCACGTTCGACCAGCCGGTCGACGCCGGGCTCGCCGACTGGGGCGCGAGCTTCCTCAACGAGCAGCTGGTCGGGATGGGCCTCGGCGCGCGCAAGCTGCACCTGCGGCTCGCCGACCCGACGCTGGGAATCCGCGAGCGCGGCTTCCTCGATGCGATATCGCCGGTCTTCACCGAGCTGGCCGACACCAGCGAGGACACGCTCTACGTCGACGGCGCCGCGCGCCTGGTGAGCGACTTCGGCTTCCAGGACGTGACGCAGCTCAACGACGTGATGACGATGCTGGAGCGGCGCGTCTCGCTGCTCGGCGTCTTGAGCGCCGCGCTCGTCGAGCGCGACGTCTACGTCCGCATCGGGCGCGAGAACGAGACGCCGGCGCTGCGCTCGCTGGCACTGGTGGCGGCCAGCTACGGGCTGCCGCGCCAGAGCCTCGGCACCGTTTCGGTGATCGGGCCGCTGCGGATGGACTACGACCACGCGATCCGCTCGGTGCGCGCTGCCGCCCACCAGCTGTCGCGCTTCGTCGAAGACGTCTACGACGGCTGAACGGCTGAGCGGGCGCCCTCCCTGGCGCCCGCCCAAGCTGCGTTCGTCTCGATCCGGCGTCAGCCGAGCGTGACGCGCACCTTGAAGGCGCTGCTCGACAGGCTGCCGAGGCCGATCTTCACCTTGCGGTTGAGCGGAACGACCTTCGTGACGTGGCCGACGGTGCGGCCGCCGCGCGCGAGCACGCGGATCTTCACGGTCGCCTTGCCGTTCTTGGCGCCGTTGACGCGGATCGTCACCCATGCCTTGCCGCGCGGGTTGCGCGTCAGGGAGGAGGAGGCGATCTTCGCCTTCTTCGCGGCCACGGCTCTCGTCGTGCCGCCCTGGACCTGGGCGATCGCCGCCGCCGGCACGTTCGCGGCGCTCAGCTGAGCGGGCGTCGGAGTGCCGGCGCCGGGAGCGCTCGGCTGCGGCGGGACGGGCTGCGGACCGGACTCGCCGCCCGGCACGGTCGGGATTGGCGGCGGGGTGCCACCGCTCGACGGCGCGGTGCCGAAGTCGACGCGGACGTCGCGGAAGAGGCGCTCGTCGACGAAGTGAGCGATCACGTTCACCGTCGTTCTGTTCGAGTTGAGCACCTCGATCACGGCGTTGCCGTACTGGTCCGTGCGCGTGCAGAGGCGGTTGCCGCCGAGCGGGTCTCTCACGGCTCTGAAGCCCTGGAAGACGATCAGCGACTCGGCGTTGAAGTCGGCCGAGAAGCAGACCAGCTCTCTGACGAACGGCGAACCGTCGACGTCCTGCGCGTGCGCGGTCACGAGCCGCACGTTCGCCGTCGCGGCGGTCGTGCCCTTCGGCTCGTAGAACAGCGTCTTGCTGAACAGCGAGTGGACCGTCTGCTGGAGCGTGCCCGAGCTGTGGTCCGGATCGGTCACCGGCTGGTACGGGTAACGGCCGATCGCGCTGATCTCGGCGATGCCGAGCGGATCGATCCCCTGCAGGTCGCAGCCGTTGTTGCGATCGGGCGTGACGAGCGCGTCGAAGAAGGCGTCGACGCCGGGCCGGAAGGCGACCTGCGCCTCGCCGTGCTCATCGGTGTACACGACGACCGACTGCGGTCCGAACGGCCGCTCGCGGTAGTCGTGGTCGCGGCGCAGGCAGTTGGTGTCGCCACCGGTCGCTCTGCGCAGCACGTACGCGATGTCCCAGAAGTCGTACGGGTTGCTGTTCAGGAACCCGACGAAGTTGGAGCCGTGCGATGGCCCGTCGATGCCGGAGGAGGACTCTCCCGCGGCGGTCGCCGGGATGAACGCGCGGTAGAACGGCGCGTACAGGTTGTGGGCGTAGCTGCCGCCGTCGCCGTTGCGCGAGTAGACGATCGACTTGTCGACCTTCTCCAGCGTGCCGATCCCGCTCGAGTCGGTCGGATCGCCGCTGTTGGCTCTGATGCTGAGGTCGACCCGCAGCGCCGGCATCGGCGCGTCGCCCGCGTCGATCTTGCCGTCTGGCAGGTACGTGTCGTCGGCGCGCGTCGGGTCGAACGGACCGTAGGCGCTGTCGCTCGACAGGAACGCCGTGGCGCTCAGTGCGTCCCAGGCGGAGAAGGGGCCGAGGTCGCCACCGCCGACGCAGTTGTCGACGGCGTCGATCGTGACCGGGTCACCGGGGCCGCACGGACCGGCGGGATGACCCTCGGTCGTGAGGTCGTCGTCGTGCGTGTCCCACAGCAGCGGGTCGTGGTCGGTCAGCGGATCGTCGCTGCGCGCCAGTCTGCCGGCCAGATCGGCGTAGCCCGAGGGCAGGTCGATCGCCTCGCCGAGCCCCAGCTCGGAGTAGTTGCCCAGCAGCGGGACGCTGCCGGAGACCTTCACCTGGACGCGGCCGGGGCCTTCGCCGGCGTCGAAGTTGCCGCTGGCGTCAGGGTCGCTGGCGCTCGGCAGCTGCGTCAGCACCGGGTCGTGCTGGTTCATCCAGATCGCGAGGAACTGGTGCTTCCAGACGGGCTCGCCGAAGAAGCTGGCGACGAGCTTGACCGGCGCGATGCCGGCCTTCAGCGAGACGACGTCGGCGGCCATGCACCACCGCCCCTCGTCGTCGACGTAGGAGCGGATCGTGCCCGGCTCGATCTGCGGCTTGGCGCGGTCCGGATCAGCGCCGCTCCAGTCCTCGACGAGGAAGTCGGTCGCGTACAGGTCCGCGACCGTGCCGCGCTGGGAGAGCGACTCCGACATCTCGCGCGAGACGCACGAGGCGAGCTTGATCTGCTCGCCGCGCCATGCCAGGTATGGCACGTTGGTGTCGAGCGGGTCCGTCGGCGCGGCTGTCGCGACAGCCGGAAGAGAAGCGGCGGCGCCGCCGGCGGCGAGCGTCGCGAGCAGCGCTGCACGTACCGGCCACCGTGCCGTTCGCCGCATCGTTCTGGTGATGCGCATGGGTCCTCCGTGCGGTGGAGTGATGACCCGGAAAACGTACGTTTCGGCAGGTTCGGCCGCTGGGGTGAAGTTCGGCCGCGGCTGGGGTGGAGCGCGCACGTCGCTCAGCGCGCGCCGGCCCGTTGGTGGGGGCGTTCCGAGTGTCTAGTACATCGCCGCTTCGCGCATCTGGCGGGCGACGACGACCGCCTGTCTGCGCGAGCTGACGCCGAGCTTGCGCAGGACGTGCTTGATGTGTGAGCGGACGGTCTCGGTCGTCAGCACGAGCTGGTCGGCGACCTCGTCGGTCGAGAGCCCGCCGCAGAGCAGGTCGAGCACCTCCCATTCGCGATCGGTCAGCGGGCTGCGCACCGGCCGCAACCCGGCGCCGTCCTCGCGCTGCCGGCGCAGGCAGTCGACGAGGTGGGCGGCGACGTGGCGGGGCACGATCGCCTCGCCGTCGTCGGCGGCCCGCAGCGCCCGCGGCAGCGGCTCCAGCCCGCAGCTCTTGGGCAGGTAGCCGGCGGCGCCGGCTCGCAGGCAGCGCAGCGCGACGGCGGGATCGTCCGTGCGCGCGTGGACGATCACGCGCACGTCGCGCGTGCGCTCGTGGATCTGCCGGATCGCGTCGAGTCCGCCGAGCCCCGGCAGCTCGGCCTCCATCAGCAGCAGGTCGGGCACGTAGTGGAGCGTCAACTCGACCGTCGTGCGGCCGTCGCCGGCCTCCGCGATCACCGTGATGCCCGCGGCCTGCAGCGCGTCGCGGACGGCCCGGCGCGAGAGCGGGTCGTCGTCGGCGACGATGACCCGCAACGTGCGTGTCGCGTGACGGTCCTGGTCCGCCGTGGTGTCACTCCTCGACACAGGTCACCTCCATGTGGGGATGGGGGAGGGGGCGCCCAGCATGACGGGTGGAACCGACCCCGGTGGGGGAGGAACGGCCCTGACGAGCGGCCGCATGCCAGCGGGGCCGTTCTCTCACCGGTCACATACCATGAGGGCGTGCCCACGGCGAGCGACTACTACGACCGTCTCGGCGTCCCGCGCGACGCCGACGCAGACCAGATCAAGAAGGCCTTCCGCCGCCTCGCGCGCGAGCTGCATCCGGACGTCAACAGCGACGATCCGGAGGCCGAGACGAAGTTCAAGGCCGCTGCGGAGGCGTACGAGGTGCTGTCGGACCCCGACCGCCGCGCGACCTACGACCGCTACGGCGCCGACGGCCTCAGGTCGGGGGGCTTCCAGCCGAGCGGCTTCGGCTCCTTCTCCGACATCTTCGACGCCTTCTTCGGCGGCGACGTCTTCGGCGGCGCGGGCGGCCGCGGCGGCCCGGCGCAGGGCGGCGACATCGCCGTCTCGGCGACGATCGAGCTGGGGCAGGCAGCGACCGGCACGCCGGTCGAGGTCGCCTACGAGGCCGTCATCCGCTGCGAGACCTGCCACGGCAACGGCGCCGAGCCCGGCACGCCGATCGAGACCTGCGAGCGCTGCGGCGGCTCCGGCCAGCTGCGCGCCGTCTCGCGCACGCCCTTCGGCCAGGTCGTCCGCGCGACCGCCTGCGACGTCTGCCACGGCGACGGCAGGGTGCCGAAGTCACCCTGCAAGACCTGCAGAGGCCGCGGCCGCGTCGTCGCGAGGCAGACCGTCAGCGTCGACGTCCCCGCCGGCATCTCCGACGGTCAGCGGATCCGCCTCTCCGGCCGCGGCCACGCCGGCGAGCACGGCGGCCCGCCCGGCGACCTCTACGTGCTCGTGCGCGTCGCCGAGGACGAGCGCTTCGTGCGCGACGGCGACGACCTCGTGACCGTCGTCGACGTCGCCGCGCCGCTGGCGGCGCTCGGCACGACGCTCGACGTCCCGACGCTCGACGGCCCGGTCCCGCTGGAGGTGCCGGCCGGCACCCAGCCGAACGAGACGCTGACGCTGCGCGGCAGAGGGCTGCCGGCGCTGCGGCGCGGGCGCAGAGGCGACCTGCGCGTCGTCGTCAACGTCGTCATCCCGAGGCGCCTCTCGCACGAGCAGCGGGAGCTGATGGAGCAGCTGAGCGCGTCGCTGGGCGAGGAGAACCTGCGCTCGGAAGAGGGCGTCTTCTCGAAGCTGAAACGAGCCTTCGGCGCATGATTCGCCTCGCCCTGAGAGTCGGCCGCGCCGACGCCGAGATCGCGCTCGCGGAGCTGCTGGAGCTGGCGCCGAGCGGCGTCGAGGAGGTCGACGGCGGCGACTGGGTCGAGTACGCCGTCTACGGCGCGCCCGGCGAGCTGCCCGACCTGCCGGACCTGCGCGCGGCCGTCGGCGGAGCGCTCGTCGAGGTCACGACCAGCGAGCTGCCCGACGACTGGACCGAGCGCTGGAAGGACTTCCACAAGCCGCTCGTGCTCGGCGACCGGCTGGCGGTGCGGCCGCCGTGGGAGGCGCCGCTCGGCGCCGCTGTCGAGCTGGTGATCGACCCGGCGCAGGCGTTCGGAACCGGTTCGCACGCGACGACGCGGCTGTGCCTGGAGCTGCTGCTCCAGCTCGCCGACGAGGAGCCGGAGGCGCGCGGCGAGGCCGTCGACGTCGGCTGCGGCTCCGGCGTGCTCGCGATCGCCGCCGCAAAGCTCGGCTGGGAGCCGGTCGTCGCGGTCGACTACGACCAGCTGAGCGTCGACGCGACGATCGAGAACGCCGCCGTCAACGGCGTCGCGCTCGACGTCCGCAGAGGCGACCTGCGGACGGAGACGATGCCGGCCGCCCCGACCGTGCTCGCCAACCTGCTGCGCCCGCTGCTGCTGGAGTACGCGGCCGATCTGCCGCAGCCGCCGCGGCGGCTGATCGCCTCCGGCCTGCTCGTGCACGAGGGCGACGAGATCGCCGCCGCCTTCGCCCGCCACGGCCTGGCCGAGCGCGCCCGCGTCGCGCGTGGCGAGTGGTGCGCGCTGCTGCTCGCGGCTGACTAGAGCGCCGCGAGCCAGTCGCGCAGGCCGCCGTCGAGCACCAGCTCGGTCAGCTCGTCGTAGCCGCCGGCGCCCGGGTGGGCGCCGTCGCCGGCGGCCGCCTCCTCGAGCCAGGTGCGCGACGCCAGCAACGGCTCGGCGACCGCGACATAGGGGATCCCCCGAGAGGCGCAGAGCGTCTCGAAGGCGCCGGTCAGCTCGCGGACCCGCTCGTCCCACGCCGGCTCGCCGACCGGCGGCGGCCCGACGACGAAGGCCGGCAGCTCCATCATCCGCGCGGCGTCGAGCGTCTCCGCCAGCGCCGTCGTCGACTGCTCGATGGTCAGCCGCGGCGGGTCGCCGGGCTGCTCGCCGCAGGCGTCGTTGGCGCCGACGCTGAAGACGAAGGCGCAGGTCGCCTCGGCCCGCAGACGCGGCCACGCCTCGGTCTGCCAGCGGCCGCAGACCTGCACGGAGGTCTCCCCGCGGATGCCGAGGTTGTAAGGCGTCAGCGGCGCGCAGGCGGCGGCGACGCGGCCGACCCATCCACAGCCGCGCGGATCGCCCGCGCCGGCCACGAAGGAGTCGCCGAAGAAGAGAACGCGACGGTCGTTCACCGTCAGGAGCCAACCAGATCTCGGCCGCGCGTGCAGCGTCCGCGAGCGCGCGCCGCGCCGACGCGACGCGGCTCGCTTGTGAGCCGGCCGATGCGGGCATAGCCTTCAGATCATGGCCTGGGACATCGTCATCGCCGGAGGCGGGTTCGGCGGCTACTACGCCGCCCGCACGCTCGAAAAGCAGCTGCCGCCGCACGCGGCGCGCGTCACGTTGGTCAACGACGTGAACTTCATGCTCTACACGCCGCTGCTCCCGGGCGCGGCGGCCGGCACGCTGGAGCCGCGCCACGTCGTCGTGCCGCTGCGCGAGCAGCTCAGCCGCACCGACCTGTGGCTCGGTCACGTTACCGGCGCCGAGCCCGACCGCAACTGCATCTCCGTCGACTCGCTCGACGGCCGCGAGCACAAGCTCCACTACGACCAGCTGATCGTCGCGCTCGGAGCGGTCTCGCGCACGCTGCCGATCCCCGGCCTGGCCGAGCACGCGGTCGGCTTCAAGACGCTGTCGGAGGCGATCGCGCTGCGCAACCGCGCGGTCACCTCGCTGGAGATCGCTGAGACGATCCACGACGCGCAGGAGCGCGCCGAATACCTCACGTTCGTCTTCGTCGGCGCCGGTTACGCCGGGCTGGAGGGGATCGCCGAGCTGCAGGACTTCGTCACCGACGTGATCGACCTCTATCCGCGCTGCCGCGTGCAAGGCGTGCGCTTCATGCTCGTCGAGGCGCGCGACCGCGTGATGCCGGAGGTCGCGCCGCGGCTGGCCGCCTTCGCCGAGCGCGAGCTGCGCGGGCGCGGGATGGAGATCCGCACCAACACGACGGTCGAGTCGATGACCGAGCGCTCGGTGACGCTGAAGGGCGGCGAGGTGATCCCCTGCCGCACGCTCGCGTGGACGGCCGGCGTCAAGCCGCATCCGGTCGTCAGCAGACTGGGCCTGCCGCTCGGCAGAGCGGGCCGGATCGAGGTCGACCAGACGATGCGCGTCAACGGCCGTCGCAACGTCTGGGCGATCGGCGACGCCGCCGGCGTTCCCGACCCCGCGCGCAAGGGCGAGCTGTCGCCGCCGACGGCGCAGCACTCGATCCGTCAGGGCAGACGCGTCGCCCGCAACGTCGCCGCCGAGCTGGGCGGAAGCGGCAGCGTCAAGCCGTTCACGTACAAGACGAAGGGCGTGTTCGTCGACATGGGCCGCCACCAGGCGGTCGCGAGCGCGATGGGCTTCAGAATGCGCGGCTTCCCGGCCTGGTTCCTGGCGCGCACGTACCACCTCGCGAACATGCCCGGCTGGCATCGCAAGTCGCGCCTGCTCGTCGACTGGACCGTCTCGCTCCTGTTCCCGCGCGACACCTCCGAGCTGGGCCAGATCGGCAACCCGCCCGACCTGGAGCAGGTTCACCACCCCGCCTCGCCCGCCAACGGCGCGGCGCCCGTGGCGGCCGCGACGGCCAGGGACGGCAGAGCGCCCGAGACGGCGTCGACCTCGTAGACGGCGGCGCCGCCGGCGCGGCTATCCTAGGTGGACCGTGACCGTCGCCGAACGACTGAGAACCGACATCACCGCCGCGATGAAGGCGGGCGACCGTGAGCGCGTAGGCGCGCTCCGGCTCGTGCTGTCCGAGCTGCAGAAGTCGGTGAAGGAGGGCGACGGCGACGAGCTGGCCGTGCTGCGCCGTGAGCGCAAGCGCCGGCTCGATGCCGCCGAGCAGTTCCAGGGCGGCGGTCGCGAAGAGCTTGCAGAGAAGGAGAGCGCGGAGGCCGAGCTGATCGCCGGCTACCTGCCCGCGGAGCTGTCGGACGCGGAGGTCGACGTGTTCGTCGCCGAGGCGGTCGCCGAGACCGGCGCCAGCTCTCCGAAGGAGATGGGCGCCGTGATGAAGGCGACGATGGCGCGGGTCGCCGGGCGCGCCGACGGCAAGCGCGTCTCCGCGCGCGTCCGGGAGGCGCTGTCGTCGTAGTGCCGGGCACGAGCGCAACCCCCGAGGACACGAAGGTGCGGCGCCGGCTGGAGCTCGACAACGCGGTCGCGGCCGAGCTGTCGGGCACCCAGGACGAGGTGTTGCGCACGCTCGAGAGCGATCTCGAGTGCCAGATCTGGCTGCGCGGCAACATCCTCACGCTGGAGGGCGAGGCCGAGGCGGTCGAGGCTGCCGAGCAGGTCGTGCGCGAAGTCGCGGATCTGGTCGGGCGCGGTCATGAGATCGCCCCGGGCACGATCCAGGCGATCCGCGGCGCGCTGCGCCAGCACGAGTCGCCCAGCAGGGTGCTCGAGGACGTGATCTGGCGTCACCGCTCGACGAAGGTCGCGCCCAAGACGGTCAACCAGAAGCGCTACGTCGACTCGATCCGCAACAACACGATCACGTTCGGCGTCGGCCCGGCCGGCACCGGCAAGACGTGGCTGGCGGTCGCGATGGCGGCGGCGGCGCTGAGCCGGCGCGAGGTCAACCGCATCATCCTGACGCGCCCGGCCGTCGAGGCCGGCGAGCGGCTCGGCTTCCTGCCCGGCGACCTGATGGCGAAGGTCGACCCGTACCTGCGGCCGCTGTTCGACGCGCTGCACGACATGCTCGATCCGGAGAGAGTCGTCGCGCACCTGGAGCACAACGTGATCGAGGTCGCGCCGCTGGCCTTCATGCGCGGCCGCACGCTCAACGACTCCTTCATCATCCTCGACGAGGCGCAGAACACGACGCCCGAGCAGATGAAGATGTTCCTGACGCGCCTGGGCTTCAACTCGAAGATCGTCGTGACCGGCGACGTGACGCAGATCGACCTGCCCAACGACCAGCGCTCGGGCCTCGTCACCGTCGGCGAGATCCTCAGCGACGTCAGAGGGATCGACTTCGTCCGCTTCGGCGGCGAGGATGTGGTGCGCCACAAGCTGGTGCAGCGGATCGTCGAGGCGTACGACGAGCATCAGCAGCGGCTCGCGCCCGAGCTCAGGTCGGCGTCGGACCGCCGCTCCGCGTAGGCTGCGAGTCATGTTGGAAGTCGAGGTCATCGGGCTCGATGACGCCGAGATCGACGGGTTGACCGCGATCGACGTCGAGGAGCTGTGCGGGTTGGCGTTCTCCTCCGCGGGGATCGAGGACGGCCACGTCGCGGTCGCGTTCGTCGACGCCGACACGATCCGCGTCCTCAACCGCGACCATCGCGGCAAGGACAAGCCGACCGACGTGCTCTCGTTCCCGATCGACGGTCTCGACGACGGCGTCGACAAGATCCCGGCCGACCAGCGCGAGCTGGGCGACGTCGTGATCTGCCCGCCGCACACCGAGGACCTCAGCGAGGCGGTCGTGCACGGCGCGCTGCACCTGACCGGGATGGACCACGAGGTCGACGACGGCGAGATGCTGGCGCTCCAGGCCGAGCTGCTGCGATGGATCAAGCCATGATGCGGAATCTTCGCCCAGGGGCTCAGATTCCGTCGGAAGAACTCGCCTGGCGGCTCGCTCTTCCCTGCCAAGGAGGCTTTGATGCTTGGCGCTGATGCCAGAACCCGCAGCGGCTTCGTCGTGCTCGCCGGCCGCCCGAACGTCGGCAAGTCGACGCTCACCAACGCGATCGTCGGCGCGAAGGTCGCGATCGTCTCCGACAAGCCGCAGACGACCCGCCGCGCGATCCGCGGCGTGCGCACGACGCCCGACCACCAGCTCGTGCTCGTCGACCTGCCGGGCGTGCAGCGCCCGCGCGACGTGCTGACCGAGCGGATGCAGCGGCGCGTCGAGAGCGAGCTGCGCGACGCCGACGCCGCGCTGATGCTGATCAACGCCGAGCAGGGGATCGGCCCGGGCGACCGCTTCATCGCCCAGCTGCTGAAGCAGGCGCCGCTGCCCGTCGTGATCGCGGTCAACAAGATCGACCGCTGCAGCAAGCATCAGACCGCGATCGTCCTGCAGGCGGCGGCCGACCTCGACGTCGCCGAGGAGATCTTCCCGATCTCCGCCAGCGGCGGCCAGGGCGTGCAGACGCTCGTCGACCACCTCGCGTCGATGCTGCCGGAGGGCCCGTTCTTCTTCCCGCCCGAGGACAGATCCGACCAGGCCGAGCACGTGCTGCTCGCCGAGCTGGTGCGCGAGCAGGTGCTGCGCCGCACCCGCCAGGAGGTGCCGCACGCGGTCGAGGTCGAGGTCGGCGAGATCGAACAGCGCGATGACGACCTGATGTACGTGCGCGCGGTCGCATTGGTCGAGACGGATTCGCAGAAGGGCATCCTGATCGGCGCCGGTGGGCGGATGATCAGAGCGATCGGGACGGCGGCGCGCAGAGAGCTGGAGCGCGAGCTCGGCACGCGCGTCCATCTCGACCTGACGGTGCGCGTGCGCAAGAGCTGGCGCACCGACGAGCGCCTGCTCGACCGCCTCGGCATCGAGTAGGCGCCCCGCGCCGACCCCCTCGGGGGCGCGAGCCCGCAGCGTGGCGGGCCCTCAGGTGCGGCGCAGCCGCCGCGCGAGCGGCAGCAGCCGCGCCCGCAGCTGCCACCAGCGGCCGGCCTCGATCCGCGCGAGCGCCGTGTTCAGGCGCGTCGCCTCCGCCTCGGCTGCCGTCAGGCGCGCGGCGAGCGCGGCACGCTCGGCGTCGCGGTCGGCCAGCACGCGCCGGGCGTCGGCGAGGGCTGCGTCCAACTCGTTCACGCGCGCGAGCGCGTCATCGCGCTCGCTCGACACGCGCTCACGCTCGCTCGACCGCTGCTCACGCTCCTGCTCGTGCTGCTGCTCCCGCTCGCGCTGGAGCTGCTCGAGCTCACGCTGGAGCTGCTCGCGCCAGCTGCGCTCGTCGGCGGCGTTGCGCTCGAGCTGGCGGGCCCACGACTCGGCCGCCTCGGCACGCTCCAGCAGCGCCGCGTCGCGCAGCTCGCGCACGCGCCGCAGCTCGACGCGCAGCCGCGACAGCTCGCCGGGGTCCTCGAGCCGCTCCAGCCAGGCGGTGTTCTGGCGCACGCGGTCGGCCCACGGCTGGTCGCGCTCGGTCGCGCGGAAGTGCAGATGCGTTGGCTCCGCGCTGACGGCGGTGCGGGCGCCGGCCGCGAGCAGCCGTCTCCAGAGGTCCCAGTCGGCGGCGCGCGGGCAGGAGCCGTCCCAGCCGCCGATCTCCAGCGCGAGCGATCTGCGCACGCTGATCGAGGCCATCGGGTTGGTGTTGTGGCGCTCGAACCGCTCGCGCAGCGCGGGCACGCTCCAGTCGGCGCCCATCCACGTCAGCGCGTCGTCGGGCGCGACCATCAGCGCGTTGCTCTGCACGAGGTCGTAGCGGCCGCTGTCCCACAGCTCGCCAATCCGTTCGAGGTGATCGGGCATCAGCAGGTCGTCGTCGGCCAGCCACAGGACCACCTCGGTCTCGGCCAGCTCCAGCGCCCGGTTGCGGTGGGCGTAGGCGTACCCGGGGCCCTTCTCCAGCTCCAGCGCCGTGACGCGGGGATCGCCGAGCGCGCGGACGGCGTCGGCGGTGCCGTCGGAGCAGCCGTCGCAGAGGACGATCACGGCGGCAACTCGACGAGTCTGGTCGAGTACGCTGCGCACCGCCAACAACGTCGTCTCCCGTCGGTCGTGCGTCGGGACGCCAACGGTGAAGTCGATCCCCATCTACGGAAGGATGTCAGCGATGCCGGTCACCCGGGACGTGCAGACCGTCACATCCAACGGTGCGTCGATCACCCAGCTGCCCGAGGGCATGGTCGTGCGCGAGCTGATCACGCACGTCGACGAGCGCGGCAGCGTCGTCGAGCTGTATGACCCGCGCTGGGGCGTCAGCCCGGACGAGCTGGTCTTCGCGTACCAGTTCACGATCCGGCCCGGGAGAGCGAAGGGGTGGGGCATCCACAGACGGCACGACGATCGCTACGCCTTCCTCGACGGCGACCTGGAGCTGGCCTTCTTCGACGCCCGCGAGGACAGCAGCACCAGCGGCCTGGAGTCGCGGCTGGTGCTGTCGCCCTACCGGCGCCTGCTCGTGACGATCCCGCGCGGCGTATGGCACGCCGAGCGCAACCTCGGCGACAGCGACGTCCGCGTCGTCAACTTCCCGACGATCATGTACGACCACACCAACCCGGACAAGTACCGCCTCCCGCTCGACACCGACGAGCTGCCGGTGAGACTCGGTCCCGACTGGCAGGGCTGGTAGCGCGGGCGGCGGGCGGCGGGCACCTCTGGGCGCCTCCGTCCCGCCGGCCCCTACAATCTCTCGACCGATGCCTGATCTAGAAGTCGCGTTCGACGCAGCCGGCCTCGTCCCGTGCGTGATGCAGGACTGGCGCACCGGCGAGGTGCTGACGCTCGCCTATATGAACGCCGAGGCGCTGCGCAAGACGCAGGAGACCGGCGAGATCCACTTCTTCAGCCGTTCGCGCAACGAGCTGTGGCACAAGGGCGCGACCTCGGGCAACGTGCAGAAGGTCAAGGCGCTGCGGCTCGACTGCGACCGTGACGCCGTCGTCGCGCTCGTCGAACCGGCCGGCCCCGCGTGCCACACCGGCGCGCGCACCTGCTTCCACAACGGCGAGCTGACGCCGAAGGCGCCGTACGAGGTGCTGCCGGCGCTGCAGCGCACGATCGCCGAGCGCGCCGCCTCCAGACCGGACGGCTCGTGGACGGCGAAGCTGCTGGCCGATCCGAGACTGGCCGGCGAGAAGGTCGAGGAGGAGGCCGAGGAGGTCGTGCGCGCGGTCCGCGAGGAGAGCGACGAGCGCGTCGCCAACGAGGCCGCCGACGTGCTCTACCACCTCTCCGTGCTGCTCAACACGCGCGGCCTGACGCTCGCCGACGCCGAGCAGATCCTCGACGAGCGCAGCCGGTGAGCGGGATGGCCTCGCCGACCCATCAGCCTGTCGCGGCCTCGCGCGTGACCCCGTCGCTGGAGGAGGTTCGCGCGCTCGCGGGCGAGCACACGCTCGTGCCGCTGCGCCACACCTTCGTCGACGACATCGAGACGCCTGTCTCCGCCTACCTGAAGCTGCGCGGCAGCGGTCCCTCGTTCCTGCTGGAGTCGGCCGAGCAGGGCCACATGGGCCGCTGGTCGTTCATCGGCGTCCAGCCGCGCGAGACGCTGCGCTGGTCACTCGGCGACGAGGGCGACCCGTACGCGCTGGCGGCCGCCGCGGTCGCGCGCGCCAGACAGGCGCAGCTGCCCGGCCTGCCGCCCTTCTCCGGCGGCGCGGTCGGCTTCTTCGGCTACGACCTCGTGCGGACGGTCGAGCCGCTCGGCGAGCCGAACCCGGACGTGATCGGCCTGCCGGACATGGCGCTGATGCTGACCGACGCGATCGTCGCGTTCGACCACCTGCGCCACGAGCTGCATGTGCTCGCCAACGTCGACGCGACCGCTGAGGACCTCGACGCCGCCTACGCCGCCGCGGTCGAGACGATCGACGAGGTTCGCTGGAAGCTCGCCGGCCCGGTCCCGCGCCCCGAGCGGCCGCCGCGCGAGCGCAGCGGAGCGGTCGAGTTCAGAAGCAACATGCCGCGCGAGCGCTTCGAGGGCATGGTCGAGCGGATCGTCGAGTACATCCACGCCGGCGACGCCTACCAGGTCGTGCCGTCGCAGCGCTGGACGGCCGAGGTCGGGATCGAGGCCTTCTCGATCTACCGCGGCCTGCGCGCCGTCAACCCGAGCCCGTACATGTACTTCCTCGACTTCGAGGAGTTCGAGATCGCCGGCGCGAGCCCTGAGCCGCTGCTGAGAGTGACCGACGGGATCGTCCACACGCGGCCGATCGCCGGCACCCGCCCGCGCGGCGCCGACGAGGGCGAGGACGCGCGCCTGGCCGAGGAGCTGATGGCCGACGAGAAGGAGCTGTCGGAGCACGTGATGCTCGTCGACCTCGCCCGCAACGACGTCGGCCGCGTCTCCGAGTACGGCAGCGTCAGCGTCGACGGCTACATGGAGATCGAGCTGTACAGCCACGTGATGCACATCGTCTCGCGCGTCTCGGGGCGGCTGCGCGAGGGGATCGGGCCGCTCGACGCGCTGCGCTCGCTGCTGCCGGCCGGTACGCTCTCCGGCGCACCGAAAGTTCGCGCGATGCAGATCATCGACGAGCTGGAGCCGGTCAAGCGGGGCGGCTACGGTGGTGCGATCGGCTATCTGTCGTACACGGGGGACCTCGACACGTGCATCCACATCCGGACGGTCGTCGTCAAGGACGGGCTCGCGCACGTGCAGGCCGGCGGCGGGACCGTGGCTGACGCCAAGCCCGACTACGAGTTCCGCGAGTCGGAGGCGAAGGCGCGCGCGGTGCGCCAGGCGATCGAGCTGGCCTCAGCGCAGCCGGAGTGGCCGTGATGCGCGTCCTCGTCGTCGACAACTACGACTCGTTCACGTACAACCTCGTCCAGTACCTGGGCGAGCTCGGCGCCGAGGTCGAGGTCGTGCGCAACGACCACGCCTCCGTCGATGAGCTGCTGCTGCGCGGCTACGACCGCGTGATCGTCTCGCCCGGCCCCTGCACGCCCGACGAGGCCGGCATCTCGATCGAGGTGCTGCGCCGCTTCCCGGCGGCCGGCATCCCCGTGCTCGGCGTCTGCCTCGGCCACCAGGCGCTCGGCCAGGCCTACGGCGGCACGGTGATCCGCCACAAGCCGATCCACGGCAAGACCGAGCCGGTCGAGCACGACGGCAGGACCGTCTTCGCCGGGCTGCCGTCGCCGCTGACGGTCGGTCGCTACCACTCGCTCGTCGTCGACGAGCAGCTCCCGGACGTGTTGGAAGTGTCGGCACGGGGCGGCGGCGTGATCATGGCGCTGCGCCACAAGACGCTGCCGGCCGAGGGGATCCAGTTCCACCCGGAGTCGGTGCTGACCGAGCAGGGCCACGACCTGCTGCGCAACTTCCTCTTCGGCGGCTCGGCCGCCGCCGGCGCCGGCAGCGGGACGGCGGCCGCCTGATGGCGCCGAGGGACCTGCTCACGCGTGCGATCGACACGCTCGCCTCGGGTGAGAACCTCAGCACGGACGCCGCCGCGGCGGTGCTCGCCGAGATCTGGAGCGGCAACGCCAGCGACGTCCAGATCACCGCGGTGCTGATCGCGCTGCGGACGAAGGGGGAGACGGTCGACGAGCTGACCGGCCTCGCCCGCACGATGCGCGAGTTCGCCACGCACGTCGAGATCGCCCGCGACGACCTCGTCGACGTCGTCGGCACCGGCGGCGGCAGACAGACCTTCAACGTCTCGACGACCGCGGCGCTGATCGCGGCCGGCGCCGGCTGCGCGGTCGCCAAGCACGGCAACCGCTCGGCGACGGGCAAGTCGGGCGCCGCCGACGTGCTGGAGGCGCTCGGCGCCAGAATCGACCTGCCGCCGACGGCGGTCGCGCGCTGCGTCGAGCAGATCGGCTTCGGCTTCATGTTCGCGCCCCACCACCACGCGGCGATGCGGTACGTGATCCCGGTCCGCAGAGAGCTCGCGGTCCGCACGGTGATGAACTTCCTCGGCCCGCTGACGAGCCCGGCCGGCGTCGCGCGCCAGCTGACCGGCGTCGCCGACCGCCGCTACCACGACACGATCGCCGGCGCGTTCGCGAGACTCGGCGCCAAGCATGTGCTGATCGTCTCCTCAGACGACGGGCTCGACGAGCTGTCGACGGTCGCGCCGACGCAGGTCGTCGAGGTGCGCGACGGCGAGATCACGCGCTTCACCGTCACCGCCGCCGACGTCGGCCTCGACGCCGCCTCCTACGAGGAGCTGCGCGGCGGCGGCCCGCAGGACAACGCGGCGATCGCCCGCCGCATCCTCGACGGCGAGCGCGGCGCCCCGCGCGACATCGCCGTCCTCAACGCCGGCGCCGGCATCTACGCCGGCGGCCGCGCCGCGACGCTGGAGGCAGGCGTGCGCGCCGCCGAGGCCGCGATCGACAGCGGCGCCGCGCGTGAGACCTTGGAGCGATACGTCACCCAGACCCAGGAGCTGGCCCCAGCATGAGCAACGTGCTCGAACGCATCGTCGACTCGACCCGTCGCGACGTGGAGCACCGCCGCAGCGAAGTCCCGCTCGCAGAGCTGGAGCGCTCGCTGCTGGGACGCGGCGAGGATCGCCCGTTCGCCGAGGCGCTCGTCCATCCCGGCATCTCGGTGATCGCCGAGCACAAGCGCCGTTCGCCGTCGGCCGGCGCGATCCGCGAGGGCGCGACCGTCGAGGAGGTCGTCGGCGCCTACGAGCGCGCGGGCGCTGCCGCGCTGTCGGTGCTGACCGAGCGCCACCACTTCGGCGGCTCGCTCGAGGACCTGCGCGCGGCGAAGGCGGCGGTGCGGCTGCCGATCCTGCGCAAGGACTTCGTCGTCGACACCTACCAGGTGTACGAGTCGGCGGCCGTCGGTGCGGACGCGATCCTGCTGATCGTCGCGGCGCTGGAGCCGAAGGAGCTGACGCGGCTGCACAGCGAGGCGCTCGCGCTCGACCTCGACGTGCTCGTCGAGGTCCACGACGAGCGCGAGCTGGAGATCGCGCTCGAGCGGATCGACGCCGACGTGATCGGCATCAACAACCGCGACCTGACCGACTTCACCGTCGACGTGCAGCGGACCTTCGAGCTGCTCGCCGACATCCCGGCCGGAAAGACCGTCGTCTCCGAGTCGGGGATCGTCCACCGCGACCAGCTCGACGAGCTGGAGCGGGTCGGCGTCGACGCCGTGCTGGTCGGGGAGGCGCTGATGCGCTCGCCCGACATCGAGGTCGCCTGCCGCTCGCTGACGCGCCTGGATCTCGAAGACGACGTCTGAGCGCGGCGGTCGTTTAGGTCGGGTTCAGCGCGGGCGGCGACACTCGGGACGGATGAGAGCGCTCGTTCGTTCACCCTTCGTCACCGCGCTCGCGGGCGGCGCGATCGTCGCCGTGGCGCTGTTGGCACTCGGCGTTGCCGGTCGCGAGCGCACCACGACGACCGTCATCGAGCAGGCGCGGGTGGCCGGCGGGCTCGCCGGCACCGCCGCCGACCAGCGCTGGATGATGAGCGCGCACGAGGTCTACGAGCGCGACGCGCCCGGCGTCGTCTACGTTCACGCAGACCCCCGCACCGGCAGTGCGACGACCGGCACCGGCTTCGTGATCGACCGCGACGGCCACCTGCTGACCAACAGCCACGTCGTCGGAGACGCGAGGACGGTCAAGATCCGCTTCGGCGAGGACCGCACCGTCGTCGCACGGGTGCTCGGCCGCGACGTCTCCAGCGATCTGGCGCTGCTGAAGGTCGATCCCGACGCGGTCGACCTGCACCCGCTGACGCTCGGCGACTCCAGCGACTGCCGCGTCGGCGATCCGGTGATCGCGATCGGCAACCCGTACGGCTTGGAGCGCACGCTCACGACCGGGGTCGTCTCAGCGCTCCAGCGCCAGCTGCGCGCGCCCAACGGCTTCACGATCCAGCACGTGATCCAGACCGACACGCCGATCGGCGCCGGCAACTCCGGCGGACCGCTGATCGATGCCGGCGGCCGCGTCGTCGGGATCACGTCGCAGATCGCCGCCGATGGCAGCAGCGGCACCACCGACATCAGCTTCGCGATCCCGATCAACACGGTGAAGGACCGGCTCACCGAGCTGAAGGAGACCGGCGGCGTCGTGCATCCGTACATCGGCATCAGCGCGATCACGCTCGACGACCGCCTCGCGTCGCTGCGGCTGCCGGTCAAGCGCGGCGTGCTGGTGCAGTCGGTCCATCCCGGCGGCCCGGCGGCCGCGGCCGGCGTCAGCGGCGGCACGATCGAGAGCCAGGTCGAAGGCGAGGCGGTGCTGCTCGGCGGCGACGTGATCACCGCGCTCGACGGCCGCACGGTGCGCTCGATGGGGCAGCTGACGCGCGCGATAGCCGACCGCAAGCCCGGCGACGAGATCAAGCTCGGGATCCTGCGCAACGGCGAGTCGCTGCAGCTCGTGATCACGCTCGGAAAGGCGCCGGGCGAGGCGCCCGCCGACGACGAGACGCCGTAGCGCCGTCAGACGGCCGGCGGCCGTTGCCACCGCCTAGGATGTGGGGCATGGCCACACGCATCAAGTTCTGCGGGATCACCCGCCCCGAAGACGCCGAACGCGCCGTCCAGCTCGACGCCTGGGCTGTCGGGCTGATCCTGTGGCCGGGCTCCGCGCGCTACTGCAGACCTGAGGTCGCGGCCGAGATCGGCGGCGCCCTGCACCGGCGCGCCGAGGTCGCCGGGGTGTTCGTCAACGCCCATCTCGACTTCGTCGTCGCGCGCGCCGACGAGATCGGGCTGACGCTGATCCAGCTGCACGGCGACGAGGGGCCGTCGTTCTGCACCGAGGTCGCGCGCCGCACCGGCGCCAGAGTGATCAAGGTCGCGCGCGTGCAGCAGCGCTCCGACGTGCAGGCGCTGCGCGCCTTCCGCACCGACTACCACCTGCTCGACGCCTTCGTGAAGGACGCGCCGGGCGGCACGGGGGAGACGTTCGCGTGGGAGCTGGTGCACGAGCTCAGAGGCGACCGCCCGTTCATCCTCAGCGGCGGGCTGACGCCCGAGAACGTCGGCGCGGCGATCGCCGAGACGAGACCGTACGCCGTCGACGTCGCCAGCGGCGTCGAGCTGTCGCCGGGCATCAAGGACCACGAGCGGATGGGCGAGTTCTCCGCCGCCGTCAGAGCCGCCGACGCGGCATTGAGCGAGGAAGGACAGGCCGCATGATCACCTCCGTCGAGCATCGCTTCGGCCCCTATGGCGGCCAGTACGTGCCCGAGACGCTGATGCCCGCGCTGGCGGAGCTCGAGACGGCGTGGCTGGAGGCGAACAAGGATCCCGAGTACACGACCCGCCTGCGCGAGCTGCTGACCAACTACGTCGGCCGCGCGACGCCGCTCTACCTGGCTGAGCGGATGAGCGAGGTTGCGGGGCGGACGATCTACCTCAAGCGCGAGGACCTCAACCACACCGGCGCGCACAAGATCAACAACGCGCTCGGCCAGGCGCTGTTGGCGAAGCGGATGGGCAAGCCGCGCGTGATCGCCGAGACCGGCGCTGGCCAGCACGGCGTCGCGACCGCGACCGCCTGCGCGCTGCTCGACATCGAGTGCGTCGTCTACATGGGCACCGAGGACATGCGGCGCCAGAAGCCCAACGTCGAGCGGATGCGGCTGCTCGGCGCGACGGTCTCGCCGGTCGACGCCGGCACGCGCACGCTCAAGGAGGCGACCTCGGCCGCGATCCGCGACTGGGTCACCAACGTCGCCACGACCCACTACATTCTCGGCAGCGCCGCCGGCCCGGCGCCCTTCCCGGCGCTGGTGCGCTCGCTGCAGCGCGTGATCGGCGACGAGGCGCGGGAGCAGATCCTGCAGGCCGAGGGCCGGCTGCCGGAGCGCGTGATCGCGTGCGTCGGAGGCGGCTCCAACGCGATCGGCATCTTCACCGCCTTCACCGGCGACAGGGACGTCAAGCTGATCGGCGTCGAGGCGGCCGGCGACGGGCTCGACACGCCCCGCCACGGGGCGCCCCTGACGAAGAACGCCCGCCCCGGGATCCTCCACGGCGCCTATTCGGCGCTGATGCAGGACGACGAGGGCCAGATCCTCGAAGCGCACTCGATCTCCGCCGGACTCGACTACCCCGGCGTCGGGCCTGAGCACGCGTGGCTGCGCGACACCGGCCGCGCCACCTACGAGGCGGTCACCGACGCCGACGCGCTCGCCGCCTTCCAGCGGCTGGCGCGGCTGGAGGGGATCATCCCGGCGCTGGAGTCCTCGCACGCGATCGCCTGGGCGCTCGCCAACGGCGGCAGCGAGCTCGACCTGATCTGCCTCTCCGGGCGCGGCGACAAGGACCTCGCGCAGGCGCTGGAGATGATCGGCGGAGTGCAGGACGGCGGCAGAGCGGCCGCCGATGACACGGAGGCCGCACAGGCATGAGCACCGAGACGCAGACCGGCATCGAGCGGATCTCCGCTGCCTTCGCCGGCAGCGGCAAGCGCGCCGCGCTGATGCCGTACCTGATGGGCGGCTTCCCCTCGGTCGAGGGCTCGCTCGCGGTCGGCGAGGCGTACGCCGACGGCGGCGCCGACCTCGTCGAGCTGGGCGTTCCCTTCTCCGACCCGCTCGCAGATGGGCCCGTGATCCACGAGGCCGGCACGAAGGCGTTGGCGGCCGGCGCGACGCTGGCCGACGTGCTGGAGGTCGGTCGCAGGCTCTCCGAGCGGCTGCCGGTCGTGCTGATGGCGTACGCGAACCTCGTCTACGGGCCCGGCTTCGAGGGCTTCGCCGACAAGCTCGTCGCCAACGGCATCAGCGGGCTGATCGTGCCCGACCTTCCGCTGGAGGAGCAGCCGGCGCTGCTGGAGGTGCTCGACGCGCGCGGCGTCGCGCTCGTCCCGCTGGTCGCGCCGACGACCCCCGACGAGCGGCTGGCGCGGATCGGGGAGCGGGCGCGCGGCTTCCTCTACACGGTCTCGGTGACCGGCACGACCGGCGAGCGCGTCGCGCTCGACGACAGGCTCGGCGGGGTGCTCGCGCGCGCCGCGGCGACGACCGAGGTTCCGGTCGCGGTCGGCTTCGGGATCAGCACGCCGGAGCAGGCGCGCGCGGCGGCCGACGCCGGCGCGGCCGGCGTGATCATAGGCAGCCGCCTCGTGCGCGCCGCCGCCGAGGCCGAGGACCCGGCCGCCGAGGTGCGCGCGCTGGTGTCGGCGATGGCTGACGCGCTGCGGTGAGCGCCGGCGCTCACCGTCGCGACGGCTCACGTGCTGCGATGAGGCCGTCCGCCCGCCCGCTTCAGTAGGATTCGCCGCCTTATGCCTCTCGCAATCGCCTCCACCGTCGCCGTCTGCCTCTGGATCGTCCTGTGGTCGATCGGCATCGGCGGTTTCGACGGCCTCCTCGTCTCGGTCCTCGTCGTGCTGCTCGTCGGCGGCATCAGAGCGCTCGGCGCGTTCATCCCGAGCAAGAGACGCGGCGCAGGCCGTCCCGGCGCCCCGCAGGGCGGCTGGTAACGCCTACTTCGTCCGGCCGCGTGAGCGCGGCCGGATCGTGGATGCTGGGCGTGATCCGGCGAGCCGATCAGACCGGGTCGTCTTTGAGGCTCGCCGGATCGCGTCCGGCGCCGCGAGGCGGTTCGCTCACGCGGCTGGACTAGCCGAAGAAGGTCTTCGCGAGCTCCAGGTAGCGCAGGTCGATGGTCTTGATGCCCTCGACCTCGCTCAGCTCGACGCTCGTCATCTCGGCGCCCTTCAGCGCGACCATGCGGCCGGTCTCGCCGGCCATCACGAGGTCGGCGGCGTGGGCGCCGTACCTGGTCGCCAGCAGGCGGTCGGTCGCGGTCGGGGTGCCGCCGCGCTGGACATGGCCGAGCGAGGTCACGCGCGTCTCGTAGCCGGTGCGCTGCTCCAGCTCGATCGCGAGCGCGGCGCCGATCCCGCCGAGGCGCGGATAGCCGTACTGGTCGACCTCTTCGGAGGCGCGCACGAGCTGGCGGTCGCCGGCCTCGAAGGCGAGCTGCGCACCCTCGGCGACGACGATGATCGAGAAGTCCTTGCCGCGCTCGTGGCGGCGCGCGATCGCGGCCGCTATCTCCTCGACGGTCAGCTCCAGCTCGGGGATCAGGATCGCGTCGGCGCCGCCGGCGATCCCGGCGTAGACGGCGATCCAGCCGGTGTTGCGGCCCATCACCTCGAGGATCATCACGCGGTCGTGCGACTGCGCGGTCGTGTGGAGGCGGTCGATCGCATCGGTCGCGATCTGCACGGCAGTGTCGAAGCCGAAGGTGTAGTCGGTGTGCGTGACGTCGTTGTCGATCGTCTTCGGCACGCCGACGACGGGGATCCCCAGCTCCTCCTGAACCCGCCGCGTGATCATCATCGTGTGCTCGCCGCCGATCGCGATGACGGCGTCGAGCGGGTCCTGCGTCTGCTGGCTGAGGACCTTCTCGACCCCCTGCTCCTCGCGGAAGGGGTTGTAGTTCGACGTCCCGATGATCGTGCCGCCGAGGTGGAGAATCCCCGACACGCTGCGCTGGTCGAGCTCGACCCAGTCGTGCTCGGCGAGGCCGCGGTAGCCGCGGCGCAGGCCGATCGGCTGGTGTCCGTGGGTCATCAGGCGCCGGGCCGCGGCGCGGATGACGGCGTTGAGGCCGGGGCAGTCGCCGCCGGCGGTGAGGATTCCCACTCGCATTGCGGCGAGCGTACCCCGACGCCGGAGGGCTGTCGACATGGCCCGGGATCTCCCGACGAACGGGGGGTGCGGCTGCCACCACCGCGCGCGACGGCGCGCCTTCGTAGAATCCCCGGCGCTTGATTCGTCCCGTCGCCTCCCCAGACAGACGCGCCCCGTTGAGGTTCCTCCTGGTCCTCCTCGCTGTCGTGCTCGCGCTGACGTGGGCGGGATGCGGCGGTGACGACGCCGACGGCGGTGCCGTCGCCGGCACGCGCGCGACGGTCTACTCGTCGATGCCGCTGGAGGGTCCTGACGCCGTCGCCGCGCTCGACGTCGTGCGCGCGCAGAGAATGGCGCTGAGAGACGCGGGCGCTGACGCCGGCCGCTTCCGCGTCGAGCTGGTCTCGCTCGACGCCGCGACTCCGGAGGAGAACCGCTGGGATCCGGCGAGAATCTCCGAGAACGCACGCAGAGCGGCGAAGGACCCGAGCGCGATCGCCTACGTCGGTGAGTTCCACACCGGCTCCTCGGCGATCTCGATCCCGCTGCTGAACGAGGTCGGGATGCTGAGCGTCAGCCCGATGGACACGGCGCAGGCGCTGACCTCCAGAAACCTCGCCGTGCCCGACTCGCCGGCGAAGTACTTCCCGAAGGGCAAGGAGTTCGGCCGCACCTTCGCGCGCGTCGTGCCGTCCGACCGCCGCCAGGCGGCCGCGCAGATCGAGTACATGCGCGAGGAGGGCGTCAGACGGCTGGTGCTGCTGACCGACGAGAGTCCCAGCGGCGTCGGCTACGTGATGGCGATGAGACCGCTCGCGAGGGCCGCCGGGATCACGATCGTCGGCCGCGAGGACGTCGACCCGCACGAGCAGGACCCGCGCGACCTCGTCGAGAAGGTCACGCAGCTGAACCCCGACGCCGTCTTCTACGCCGGCGACTCGCACGAGGGGATCGTGCGGCTGTGGCAGGACCTGTCGGTCGCCGATCCGCAGCTGAAGCTGTTCGCGCCCGGCTCGCTCGCCGATCCCGCCTTCGTCGAGGCGATCGGCGCGGCCGCCGCATCGACCTACGTGACGCGGCCGGTGCTGGGCCTGCGCGCCTACCCGCCGGCCGCCCAGCGGTTCGCGAGACGGTTCGAGCAGGAGTACGGCGTCGCGCCGCAGCCGGAGGCGCTCTACGGCTACGAGACGATGCGCGCGCTGCTGGCGGCGATCGAGACGGCGGCCAGAGCGGCCGGTGACGGTCCGCTGGAGCGCGCCGACGTGGTCAGAGCGTTCATGGCGACCAGACGCGAGCAGACCGTGATCGGCGACTGGGAGCTGCTGCCCAGCGGCGACACGACGCTCGACCGTTTCGGCGCCTACCGGATCGTCGGCGGGGAGCTGTCGTACCAGCACCCGTTGCTCGGCTGACTCAGCCGAGCGCCGCGCGACCCGCGGCCGAGCCTCAGCCCAGCGCCGCTCTCAGCGCCTCGTCGAGCTGCGGGTGGCGGTAGGCGAAGCCCAGCTCCAGCGGCTTGGCCGGTACGGCCCGCTGCCCGGTCGTGACGATCTGCTCCATCTCGCCGTAGAGGAGCTTCAGCGCCAGCCGCGGCACCGGCGCGACCGCCGGGCGGTGCAGGGCGCGGCCGAGCGCCTTCGAGAAGTCGGCGTTGGTGACGGGGGTGGGGGCGGAGCCGTTGAGCGGCCCGCTCCAGCGCTCGTCGCCGTCGAGCGCGGCGAGGTAGAGGCCGACGAGGTCGTCGGCATGGATCCACGGCATGTACTGCCTGCCGCCCGCGACGGGCCCGCCGGCGCCGAGCTTGAACGGCGGCAGCATCTTCGCCAGCGCGCCGCCGTCGGGATCGAGCACGACGCCGGTGCGGATCCGCGCGACGCGCATGCCGAGGTCGGCGGCGGCGACCGCCTCGTGCTCCCACGTGATGCAGACGCCGGCGAGGAAGTCGCTGCCGGGCGGCGTCTCCTCGGTCACCTGCTCGGCGCCGTGCGGCCCGTAGTAGCCGACCGCGGAGGCGGAGACGAGCACGCTGGGGCGGGGGTCCGACGCTTCCAGGCCGGCGACGAGGTTGCGCGTGCCGGTCGCGCGGCTGTCGCGGATGCGCGCCTTGACCGCGTCGTTCCAGCGCTGCGCGACCGGTTCGCCCGCGAGGTGGACGACGCCGTCGCGGCCGGCGAGCGCCTCGGTCGGCGCCGGTCCGGCCGACGGATCCCAAGCGACGGCCGTGACCGCGTGGCCGAGCTTGTCGCGGGCGCTGGCGGGGTCGCGCGAGAGGACGGTCACCTCGTCGCCGCGCGCCATCAGCGCGGCGACCAGCTTCGCGCCGATCAATCCGGTCGCTCCCGTCACCGTCACTCGCATCGCGTGCCTCCTGCGCTGGTTCGCTCCATCAGGGAGGCTACGGCGGTCGGGGCGCGGCGGTTCACGCCGCGCCCGGCGGCCGTTCAGCCCGCTGCGACGTGCAACTCGTTCGGCGCGTAGCCGACCGAGTTCTCGACGACGTGAGTCTCGCCGACGGCGCGCGCCGCCCGCTCGACGGCGGCGGCGACGGCCGGCGCCACGTCGCGGTTGAAGACCGAGGGGATGATGTAGTCCTCGCGCAGCTCGTCGTCGGGGACGATCTCGGCGATCGCCCGCGCCGCCGCCATCTTCATCTCCTCGGTGACCCGCTGCGCGCGCACGTCGAGCGCGCCGCGGAAGATCCCCGGGAAGCAGAGGACGTTGTTGATCTGGTTGGGGTAGTCCGAGCGTCCGGTCGCCATGATCCGCACGTACGGTGCGGCCTCCTCGGGCGAGACCTCGGGGTTGGGGTTGGCCATCGCGAAGACGATCGGGTCGGGCGCCATCCGCGCGAGCGCGGTCGCCGGCATCACGCGCGCGCCGGAGACGCCGACGAACAGGTCCATCCCGTCGATCACGTCGCCGGGGCGGCCGTCGCGGCGGTCCGGATTGGTCGTCTCCGCGTACCAGCGCTTGATCGGGTTCATCGTCCCGTCGAGGTAGTCGGCGCGGTCGACGTGGACGGCGCCGCGCGAGTCGCAGCCGACGATGTCGGTGATGCCCGCCGACTGGAGGATCTTCGTGACCGCGACGCCGGCGGCGCCGAGGCCGGTCACGAGCACCCGCATCTCCTCCAGACGCCGCCCGGTCAGCTTCGCCGCGTTGATCAGCGCGGCGAGCGTGACGACGGCGGTCCCGTGCTGGTCGTCGTGGAAGACGGGGATGTCGAGCTCGGCGGAGAGGCGGTCCTCGATCTCGAAGCAGCGCGGCGCCGAGATGTCCTCGAGATTGATGCCGCCGAAGGTCGGCGCCAGCGCCTTGACGATCGAGACGATCTCGTCGGGATCCTGCGTGTCGAGGCAGATCGGGAAGGCGTCGACGCCGGCGAACTCCTTGAACAGGACCGCCTTGCCCTCCATCACGGGCATCGCGGCGGCCGGGCCGATGTCGCCGAGGCCGAGCACGGCGCTGCCGTCGGAGACGACCGCGACCGTGTTGCGCTTGATCGTGTACTGGAACGCCTTGTCGGGATCCTCGCGGATCGCCTCGCAGACGCGTGCGACGCCCGGCGTGTAGGCCATCGAGAGGTCGTCGCGCGTCTTCAGCGGGAACTTGTTGTGCTGCTCGATCTTGCCGCCGATGTGCATCTGGAAGGTGCGGTCGGTCGTGTCGAGCACGCGCGTCCCGTCGACCCCGGCGATCGCCGCCGTGATGCCGTCCCACTCCGACTGGTCGGAGCAGATCGCGGTGATGTCGCGCACCGTGCGGCCGTCCTCGACCGCGACCAGGTCTACCGCCCCGATCGTTCCGCCCGCGTCCCCGATCGCCGTGGCTACGCGCCCAAGCATCCCGGGACGGTCCGCGATCTCGACGCGGATCGTGAGGGAGAACTGGGCACTCGGCGTGGTCGGCATGGCGGAAGCTCCGTCGTTCGTAGGACCGCACGATCATACCGTCCTTCGGTCAGGATGTTCCGCATCGCGGAACGAATCGCCGTCCTGCTTCCACGCCGGCCCACCGCCTAGTCTTCCTGCCGTGGCGACCCCTTCGGACACGCATGACGACCTCTTCCTGATCGACGGCAACTCGCTCGCGTACCGCGCGTTCTTCGCGCTGCCCGAGTCGATCGCGACCTCGACGGGCTTCCCGACCAACGCGATCTTCGGCTTCGCCTCGATGCTCGTGAAGCTGCTGACCGAGTACGGCGCGAGAGCGACGATCGTCGCCTGGGACCGCGGCCACTCGGGCCGCAGAGAGGTCTATCCCGAGTACAAGGCGCAGCGCTCCTCGCGGCCGGACCTGTTCAAGCAGCAGTGGCCGCACCTGGAGCCGCTCGTCGACGCCTTCGGCTACGCGAACGTCTCGCTGGAGGGCTTCGAGGCCGACGACGTGATCGCCTCGATCGCCGAGCGCGCGAAGGCCAGCGGGATCCCCGTGAAGATCGTCACCGGCGACCGCGACTCGTTCCAGCTGGTCGACAGAGGCGTCGAGATCATGGCGACCGCGCGCGGGATCACCGAGACGAGAACGTACGACCGCCAGGGCGTGATCGACCGCTACGGGATCCCGCCGGAGCTGGTGCCGGACTTCATCGGCCTCAAGGGCGACACCTCCGACAACATCCCCGGCGTCCCCGGGATCGGCGACAAGACCGCCGCGCAGCTGCTGAACCAGTTCGGTGATCTCGAAGGCGTGCTCGCGAACGCGGAGACGATCAGAGCGACGAGACGGCGCGAGAACCTGATCGCCCACGCCGAGGACGCGCGCATCTCCAAGCAGCTCGCGACGATGCGGCGCGACCTTGTGGTCGACGTCGACGTCGAGGCGGTCGCCAGCGCCAGACCGGATCGCTCGCGCCTGCGCGACGTCTTCCGCGAGTTCGAGCTGCGAGACCCGCTGCGGCGGCTGGAGGAGGCGCTCGCCGACAGCGACGACGAGGCCGCGCCGCGGCCCGCCGCCGAGCAGGCGATCGCGGTCGCCGTCCGCCGTGACGGGGCGCCCGCGGAGCTGGCCACGCTGGCGCCGGCCGGCGCCGAGATCGCGCTCGCCGCCCGCGAGCCGGAAAAGCCCGACGACGCGCTCTTCGGCGAGACCGAGGCATGGCGGTTCGGCGCCTACGCCGGCGGCGACGCGCTGGCGGGCGAGTGCGGGGCGGGTGGGGACGGCGTGAAGGCCGGGCCGGAGGTGCTCGCCGCCGCGCTCGGCGAACGCGCGGCGCTCGCGCACGACGCGAAGGCGCTCGGCGCGGTGCCGGCGACGCTCGTCCACGACACGCTGATCGCCGCCTACCTGCTCGACCCGGCGCGGCGCGGCTATCCACTTGCCGAGCTGACCGAGGAGCGCGGGATCGCGGCCGACGTCGACGATCCGGCCGCCGCCGACGCGGTGCTCGTGCACGCGCTCGCGGCCGCGCAGCGGCCGCAGCTGCAGGAGCGCGAGCTGGTGCGGTTGATGGACGAGATCGAGCTGCCGCTGGTGCGCGTGCTGCGCCAGATGGAGACGGCCGGCCTCAAGCTCGACAGAGCGCTGCTGGCGACGATCCGCGAACGCGTGAAGGACGAGGTCGTCGGGCTCGAACGGGAGATCTTCGCGCTGACCGGCGAGGAGTTCGTGATCGGGTCGCCGCAGCAGCTCGGCGCGATCCTGTTCGAGAAGCTCGAGCTGTCGAGAAAGAGACGTGGCAAGACCGGCTACTCGACCGACGCGCGCGTGCTGCAGTCGATCCGCCACGAGCACCCGGTGATCGAGAAGATCGAACGCTGGCGCGAGCTGACGAAGCTGGAGTCGACCTATCTCGCCGCGCTCCCCGAGCTGGCCGACGCCGGCGATCGCATCCACACGACCTTCAGCCAGGTCGTCGCCGCGACGGGCCGGCTCTCCTCGACCAACCCGAATCTGCAGAACATCCCGATCCGCACCCCGCTCGGACGCGAGATCCGCGCATGCTTCATCGCCGAGCCGGGCAACGTGCTGATCTCTGCCGACTACTCGCAGGTCGAGCTGCGCGTCCTCGCGCACATCGCCGGCGAAGAGGTGCTGAAGGAGATCTTCCGTCGTGGGGAGGACGTGCACACCGCCACCGCAGCGTCGATTCTCGGGGTCGATCCCGAGCAGCTCGACGCGGGCTCGCGGTCGAAGGCGAAGATGGTGAACTACGGCATCGTCTACGGCCTCTCGGCCTTCGGGCTCGCCGACCGCCTGCAGATCCCGCGCGAGGAGGCGCAGGAGTTCATCGACCGCTACCTCGACGGCTTCCCGGCCGTGCGCGAGTTCATCAGAGCGACGATCGAGCAGGCGACCGACCAGGGCTACGTGACGACGCTGATGGGGCGCCGCCGGCAGATCCCGGAGTTGCGCGCGCGCAACTTCCAGATGCGCCAGTTGGGCGAGCGGCTCGCCGTCAACACCGTCATCCAGGGAACGGCGGCCGACGTCATCAAGCTCGCGATGGTCAACGCCGACAGAGCGCTGCGCGAGTCGGGGATGGCGACGAGACTGATCCTCCAGATCCACGACGAGCTGCTGTTCGAGGGGCCGGCCGAGGAGGCCGAGCGCGCCCGCGACCTCGTCGTGCCGATGATGACCGACGCGCTCGTGCTCGATCCGCCGCTGGTGGTGGACGCCGGCATCGGGCCCAACTGGCTGGACGCGAAGTGAGCGGATCGTGAGCGGCTCGCCGCCGATCCTGCAGCCGCCCCCGCCTCCGTCGCAACCTCCGTCGCCGCCTGTCCCGCCCGCGGGCGGGAACGGCCCGTCGCAGCCATCCGCCTTCGACCTGAGCGTCCGCTCGATCGCCCGCACCGTGATCACGGTGCTCGTCATCCTCGGCTTCCTGTGGCTGATCTGGCGGCTGCGCACGCCGCTCAGCTGGATCGTCATAGCGATGTTCATCGCGGTCGCGCTGTCGGGCCCGGTCAACCTGATGAGCCGCAAGCTGCCGCGCGGGCTGGCGATCCTGTTCGCCTACCTCGGGCTGGTGCTGATCCCGATCGGGATAGCCGCGATCGTCGTCCCGCCGCTGGTGCGCGAGGCGACCAACCTCGCCAACGACGTGCCCGGCTACGTCCAGGACCTGCAGAGATGGGTCAACGACAACGACCGCCTGAAGGAGCTGGACCGCGAGTACAACATCGTCGACAGACTGAGAGAGCGGGCGGAGGAGCTGCCGACCCACCTCGACGACGCCGCCGGGACGCTCTCTGACGTCGGCGGCACGATCGTCGGCTCGCTGTTCGCCGCCTTCAACATCCTGATCCTGTCGATCTTCATGGTCGCGAGCGGGCGAAGATGGATCGATCGCGCGATCGACTTCGCCCGGCCCGAGCACGCGCCGCGGATCAGACGGGCGGTCGAGAGAATCGCGACGGCGGTGGGGAACTACGTCGGCGGGGCGCTGCTGCAGGCGACGATCGCCGGTGTCACGACCTTCATCGTGCTGACGATCCTCGGCGTGCCGTTCGCGGCGCCGCTGGCGGTGCTGACGGCGCTGTTCGACCTGATCCCGCTCGTCGGCGCGACGATCGGCGCGATCCTCGTCGCGCTCGTGACGGTCTTCCACGACTTCCCCGTCGCGACGATCGTCTGGCTGATCTGGGCGGTCGCCTACCAGCAGATCGAGAACACGATGATCCAGCCGCAGATCCAGAGACGCGCGGTCGAGGTGCACGCGTTCGTCGTGCTCGTCTCGGTCCTGTTCGGCGCGACCCTGTTCGGTGTGCTCGGCGCGCTGCTGGCGATCCCCGTCGCGGCGTCGATCCAGATCGCGATCCGCGAGTGGTGGGACTACCGCCGCACGAGCGCGATCGAGCTGCCGCCGGGCGTCGACCCGCCCCCGCGCCCCGACAACCCCGACGAGCCGCCGGCGCGGCTCGACCTGCCGCCGGCGTAGCGACGTCGGCGGCGCGGCTCCTCGTGTGGCGTTGCGGCGCCCCGCGCGGCTGCCGCGCCCCGCGCCCCGCGCGGCTGCCGCGCCGCGAACCGGGTCCCCGGGCAGGCGCCAGCTCCTACGATCGGCGCGTGGGTCGTCTGTCGAGCGCAACCGAGCGCGCCGCGCTCGTCGTGGACGCGGGATCGCTGAGCGAGTGGGATCGCGAGGTCGTCTCTGACGACCCGCTGCGGTTCGCCGACGTGAGGCCGTACGCCGAGCGGCTCGCTGACGCGCAAGCCGCGACCGGTCGCGGCGAGTCAGTGCTGAGCGGCCGCGCGACGGTCAGCGGCCATCCGGCGGTGGTCGTCGCGGGCGAGTTCGGCTTCCTCGGCGGCTCGATCGGCGTCGCGACGGGCGAGCGGATCGCGCGCGCCTTCGAGCGCGCGGTCGAGCAGCGTCTGCCGCTGGTCGCGCTGCCCGCCTCCGGCGGTTCGCGGATGCAGGAAGGGACGCTGGCGCTGGTGCAGATGGCGAAGCTGGCGAGTGCGGCAGCGCGGCTGCGGGCGGCCGGACTGCCGTATGTCGTCTGCCTCACCGATCCGACGACCGGCGGCGTGCTGGCGTCGTGGGGCTCGCTCGGAACCGTCACCTTCGCGCTGCCGGGCGCGCTGCTCGGCTTCGCCGGCCCGCGCGTCGTCGAGCTGCTGACCGGCACGCCGCTGCCCGAGGGGGTGCAGCGCGCCGAGACCCTGCTCGCCCACGGCCACCTCGACGCCGTCGTGGAGCCCGGCGAGCTGCGCGCCCGCGTCGCGACCTTCCTCGCCGTCACCGCCGCATCTGCGCGAGCCGCGCCGGCATCTGCGCAAGCTGCGCCGGCATCTGCGCAAGCCGCGCCGGCGTCTGCGCAAGCTGCGCCGGCGTCTGCGCAAGCCGCGCCGCACTCTGCGTCGTCCGTGCCCGGAGCTGCGCAAGCCGCGCCCCCGCCGGCGCGCGACGCGCGGGCGGCGCTGCTGCACGCGCGCGACACGCGGCGGCCGGGTGCCGATGCCGTGCTCGCGGCGACCGCGAGCGATCTGACCGAGCTGCGGGGCGACCGCACCGGCCGCGCGGACGATCCCGGCTGCCTCGTCGCCCTGGCGCGCATCTGCGGGCGGCCGGCGGTCGTGGTCGCGCAGCGGCGTGGGCCCGACGGGAGACCGCCCGCGCTCGGCCCGGCCGGGTACCGCAAGGCACGCCGGGCGATGGCGCTGGCCGCGGAGCTGCGGCTGCCGCTCGTGACGATCGTCGACACGCCGGGAGCCGAGCTGAACGAGGCGGCCGAGCGCGGCGGGCTCGCGGCCGAGATCGCCGGCTGCCTCGCGGAACTGGGGGAGCTGCCGGTACCGACGGTCGCGCTGCTGATCGGCGAGGGCGGCAGTGGCGGCGCGCTCGCGTTCCTGCACGCGGACCGCGTCATCTGCGCCGAGAACGCGTCGCTCGGCGTGATCGCGCCTGAGGGCGCGTCCGCGATCCTCTACCGCGACCTCGATCACGCTCCCGAGCTCGCTGCGACGCAGGGCGGGGCCTCGTGGCAGCTGCTGGAGGAGGGGATCGCCGATCTCGTCGTGGCCGAGCCGCGCCCCGCGCACGAGCAGCCCGACAGCTTCGTCACCAGCATCGCCGACGCGCTCACGACCGAGCTGACCGCCCTGCTCGCCGAGCCACCCGACCAGCGCCTCGCCGCCCGCGCCGCCCGCTGGCGCCGCCTCGGCGCGCCGCCGAAGAGGTAGGGCGCAACCGCCCCCCTCGCAACCACCTCGACGCGCGTTCGCGCGTCTTCGCACCAACTGCCAGGAGACCTCGCCACTTCTGCAGCGCGCCGGCACCCTGCTCGCCGCACACGCGTTGGTCGCGCCAGCGCCGCTCTGCGCGCCCGCACGCAGCGGTCGTAGCGCGCCTCGAACCTGCGCCAGCTCCGCCTCCGGCCCGGTGTCGGTCACCTCACTGACGGGTAAGCAACGATCGTCACGAAGTGGTGGACCGAGGAGAGAGGAGGAGCCGTGGCTCAACTGCATCTGCGCGGCGAGCATCCGCATGCCGCCGCGGCCCGACGGGGCCTGGCACAGGCGTTCTGGGCCCTCGTGGCCGGCGTCGTCGTCGCGTACGTCTTCTTCCTCGCGCTGGGCGCCTTCGGCTGGGGTGAAGCCGGCGTGCTCACCGTCGCGGTGATCGGGCTCGCGTTGCTGTGGGTTGGCCATGCGATCCGCGCGGCCCGCGCCGACCCGCACGACCCACGCATCCTTCGCCAGCGCGAGCGACGCGGCTTCTGACCGGCGTCGCCGCGGCCGCGTCCGCGGGCGGGATCGCCGCGCCGAGAGCTCGTCTCAGCGCTTATGCCGTCGCGACCGGCGCCGAAGCTGCCGTCGCGCCGTCGTCCGACCCATCGCTGGCCGCGCTAGCGCCAGCACCCGACGCGAAGCGCGACCCGTGGGGTCCGCCGAGCGCGTACGACGGGTGGGCGATCTTCAGGTAGTGGCCGAACGACCAGTCGACGAACCGCTTCGACCCCATCGCGTTCAGTGCCGGCGCGAGCGCGCGCGGGTGGATCCGCGGAATCAGCCTCTGCACTTTCAGCATCGAGTCGAACGCGAATCTGTGACCGGCGCTGAAGGCGTGGTAGCGACCGAGCGCCGCCTCGCGCGACTGCGTGCCCTCGACGACGCCGCGCAGCTCACGTCCGCAGGCCAGCCCGAAGTACAGCGCGGTGCGGATCCCCTCGGCCGTCAGCGGCAGGCAGTGGCCGGCGGAGTCGCCGACCATGAAGACGCCGTCGTCGGTCGCGGGCCGCAGCGCGTGCGGGATCCAATTGCCTTGGAAGCCGTCGGGGCTCTGGCCGAGGTCGTCGGTCAGCCGGACGGTCGGCTCCTTGACGTGGAAGCGGGGGTCGAACGAGCCGATCCCGATCCGCACCTCGTCGCGCGCGGGGAAGCTCCAGCCGTAACCGGCCGGCACGTAGGAGCGGTCGATCCAGATCTCGAGATCGTCTCTCTCGCCGGCCGGGTGGACCTCGAGGCCGCGCGAGAGCAGCGCGTCCGGCGGCTGGATGTTCTCGCCGCCGCCGAGGATCCGGCGCCAGCCGAGCCCGTCGACGATCAGCGGCGCGGTCAGGTCGCCGCGGTCGGTGTGGACGGTGTTGCCGGTCCGCCCGTCGACCTTCGCGATCTCGAAGTCGGCGTCGCCCTGCTCCTGCAGCAGCGCGCAGATCTCTCTGTAGTCGAAGGTCGAGAACGACCACGGCAGGTCGTAGCGCACGCTCGTGTGCGGCGTGTGGATGACCAGCTCCCGGAAGGTCTGTCGGTGGGCGCCCATCAGGCCGAGGTTGATCAGCCAGTCGGTCGGGGCCGCGCACGCGGAGGTCTGCCGCTCGCCGACCTCGTAGCGGTCGATCATCAGCACGCGGGCGCCCGCGCCCGCCAGTTCGCGCGCGACCGCGAGTCCGGCAAAGCTGGCACCGCAGATCAGGACGTCGGCGTCGCGGGAGAGGGGGGTGCGCTCCGCGCCGCGCTTCGTTGCACGCTTCGGCATAGCGCGTGATTCTACGGCCAGTGCGCCGAACCCCGGCGGCGGCGGGACTCCGGTACCCTTCTTCGGCTGTCCATTCGGACACTCTCTGTCTCCTACCAGGTCCCCTATGTCAACTATCGACGTCCAGCCCACGGCCAAGATCGTTGAAGGCTCCGACGGCCTTCTGCTCGAGATCGACGGCCAGATCGTCCCGAACTACGACGCGACGCTCACTCCCTTCGAGGAGGGTGACGTTGTCACCGGTCACGTCGTTCGGATCGACAAGGACGAAGTCCTCGTCGACATCGGCTACAAGTCCGAGGGCGTCATCCCGTCCAACGAGCTGTCGATCCGCAAGTCGGTCGACCCGAAGGACGAAGTCGAGATGGGGGAGGAGGTCGACGCGCTCGTCCTCACCAAGGAGGACCAGGACGGCCGGCTGATCCTGTCGAAGAAGCGCGCGCGCTTCGAGAAGGCATGGCGCCGCATCGAGGCCGCCGCCGAGTCCGGTGAGCCGGTCGACGGCACGGTCATCGAGGTCGTCAAGGGCGGTCTCATCATCGACCTCGGCGTGCGCGGCTTCCTGCCCGCCTCGCTGGTCGACATCCGCCGCGTGCCGCACCTCGACGAGTACCTCGGTCAGACGATCGAGTGCAGAGTCATCGAGCTCAACCGCTCGCGCAACAACGTCGTGCTGTCGCGTCGCGCCGTGCTCGAGGAGCAGCGCAGAGAGGACCGCGAGCGGATCCTCGACCGCCTGCAGCCGGGCATGATCGTCGACGGCACGATCTCGAACATCGTCGACTTCGGCGCGTTCGTCGACCTCGACGGGATCGACGGCCTGATCCACATCTCCGAGCTGTCGTGGTCGCACGTCAACCACCCCAGCGAGATCCTCTCGATCGGCGACACCGTCAACGTCAAGGTGCTCGACATCGACCGCGACCGTCAGCGCATCTCCCTCGGTCTCAAGCAGACCCAGGAGGATCCGTGGCAGCGTGTCGTCGACACCTACAACGTCGGTGACGAGCTCGAAGGCAGAGTCACAAAGGTCGTCACGTTCGGCGCCTTCGTCGAGATCCTCGACGGCGTCGAGGGCCTCGTGCACATCTCGGAGCTGGCGCAGCACCACGTCGAGAACCCGCGCGAGATCATCCAGCCCAACGACGAGGTGAAGGTCAAGATCCTCGAGATCGACTCCGAGCGTCGCCGTCTGTCGCTGTCGATCAAGCGCGTTGAGGGTCAGATCCTGCCGCTGCGCCGTGAGGGCGTGGAGGGTGTCGAGGGCCTGGAGGGCGTCGAGGGCGAGGCTGCCCCCGCCGACTACGACAACGTCCCGGAGCTGGGCCTGTCGGAGGACGTCTTCGCTGAGGGCGCCACCGCCGCGCCGGCCGCCGACGAGGCGCCCGCCGCGTCGGAGCCGGTCGCTGAGGACTCGGTCGAGGAGGTCGCCACGGCGCCCGAGGTGGTCGCCGAGGTGCAGGCTGCCGAGCTGGCCGCCGAAGAGGCCGCCGTCGCCGAGGAGGCGCCCGCCGCCGCCGAGGACGAGCCGGCTGCCGAGGCTGCCGAGGCGCCCGCCGCCGAGGAAGCTCCGGCCGAGGACGCCCCGGCCGAGGACGACGCCCCGGCTGAGGACGCTCCGGCCGAGGACGACGCCGACACGCCGCAGGCGTAACGGACCGATCGCCCAGACGCACGTCCCATTCGTCGGACTGACCGGCGGCATCGCCGCCGGGAAGTCCACCGCGCTGGAGGCGCTTCGGCGCCTCGGTGCGGCGACGATCTCCTCCGACGCCGTCGTGCACGAGCTGTACGCGTCGTCGGAGGTGCGTGACCTCGTCGTCGAGCGCTGGGGCGCCGACGTCGCTCCCGGCGGCACGATCGACCGTGCCGCCGTCGCCGGACACGCCTTCTCCTCGCCCGAGGAGCGGGCGTGGCTGGAATCGCTGCTGTGGCCGCGCGTGGGCGCGCGCGTCGCGGCCTGGCTGGAGCAGGCGCGAACGCAGGATCCGCCGCCGCCAGCCGCCGTCAACGAGGTGCCGCTGCTGTTCGAGGCGGGCATGGAGGCCGGATTCGACGCGACGCTCGTGATCGTCGCGCCGGAGGGGCTGCGCGCCGAGCGCGCCGGCGCCCGCGGCCACGCGGCTGTCGCAGAGCGGACCGCCCGCCAGCTGTCGCAGGAGGAGAAGGCGGCCCGCGCGACGTACGTGGTCGTCAACGACGGTTCCGTCGAGCAGCTCGAAGCGAAGCTGTCGGCCGTCCTTGCAAAGCTGACCAGATGAGCCCCGCCGCCCAGGCAACCGCGGCGCGCCGACGGCGCGCCTCCCAGCGCGCCGCCATGCGGCGCCGGCGGGCCTTCCTGTTCGTCGCCATGCTCGGCGCGCTCGCGATCGGCTTCGCGCTGCTGGCGCCGTTGTTCAGAACGGCCGTCAGAGATCTCACGCTGCCGCTGGAGCACGCGAGCGAGATCCGTCAGCAGGCGCAGGAGAAGAACCTCGATCCGGCGCTGATCGCCGGCGTCATCTACGCCGAGTCGAAGTTCGTCGACCAGACCTCGCCGGTGGGCGCCTTGGGTCTGATGCAGCTGATGCCGGAGACGGCGAGATTCATCGCCGAGAGATCGGGCGGGACCGCCTTCACGATCGAGGACCTCTCGACGCCGGAGGTCAACATCGCCTATGGCAGCTGGTATCTGCGCTATCTGCTCGACCACTACGATGGCGAGGAGGTGCGCGCGCTCGCCGCCTACAACGGCGGCATGGGCAACGTCAACGAGTGGATCGAGGAGGCGCGGGCGCGCGGCGGCGAGTTCTCCGAGGCCGACATCACCTTCCCCGAGACGCGCGAGTACGTCGATCGCGTGCGCACCGCCAGACGCGACTACGCGCAGACGTACGGCGCCGAGCTGGGGATCCGCTAGCGACCGAACAGGTGTTCGTCCGAAGGGGTCGCTATCGTCGTCTGACGATGCCGCCCTTCCGCCTCGACTCCACCTACGCGCCCACGGCCGACCAGCCCAAGGCGATCGCCTCGCTGGCCGAGGGGATCGAGGCCGGCGATCGCGCGATGACGCTGCTCGGCGCCACCGGCACCGGCAAGACGATGACGATGGCCGCCACGATCGAGGCCGTTCAGCGGCCGGCGCTGATCATGGCCCACAACAAGACGCTCGCGGCGCAGCTCTGCAACGAGTTCCGCACCTACTTCCCGGACAACGCGGTCGAGTACTTCGTCTCGTACTACGACTACTACCAGCCCGAGGCGTACGTCCCCAGCCGCGACCTGTACATCGAGAAGGACTCGGCGATCAACGCCGAGATCGAGCGGCTGCGCCATTCCGCGACGGCGTCGCTGTTCGCGCGCAGAGACGTGATCGTCGTCGCCTCCGTCTCCAGCATCTACGGCCTCGGCTCGCCGGAGAAGTACGACCGCAACATGGTGATCCTCAGACGCGGCGGGATCGTCGACCGCGACGAGGTGCTGCGCAAGCTCGTCTCGATCCAGTACACGCGCAACGACCAGGTGCTCTCGCGCGGCAACTTCCGCGTCCGCGGCGAGACGCTGGAGGTCTTCCCGGCCTATGCCGAGACGGCCTACCGCGCGACGCTCTTCGGCGACGAGATCGAGGAGGTCCAGCACTTCGACCCGCTGACCGGGGAGCTGCTGGAGGAGGACCTCGAGTTCGTCGCGATCTGGCCGGCCTCGCACTACAACGTCGACCAGGATGAGATCGCCGACGCCGTCGCCGAGATCGGCCGCGAGCTGAACGAGCGCTGCGCCGAGCTGGAGAGACAGGGCAAGCTGCTGGAGTCCCATCGGCTGCGTCAGCGGACGCAGTACGACATGGAGATGCTGCGCGAGATGGGCTTCTGCTCCGGCATCGAGAACTACTCGCGAATACTCGACGGACGCAGATCGGGCGACCGACCGTACTGCCTGATCGACTTCTTCCCCGAGGACTTCGTCGTCTTCATCGACGAGTCGCACCAGACGGTGCCGCAGATCGGCGGCATGTACGAGGGCGACCGCTCGCGCAAGCAGACGCTGATCGACTACGGCTTCCGCCTCCCGAGCGCGCTCGACAACCGGCCGCAGAGATTCGAGGAGTTCCTCTCGATCGCCCCGCAGCTGGTGTTCGTCTCCGCGACGCCGGGTGAGTACGAGCGTACGCACTCGCCGCGGATCGTCGAGCAGATCGTCCGGCCGACCGGGATCACCGATCCCGAGATCGACGTGCGCGAGACGAGAAACCAGATCGACGATCTGATGAACGAGATCAAGATCCGTGTCGAGAGAGACGAGCGCACGCTCGTAACGACCTTGACGAAGAGAATGTCGGAGGACCTGACCGGCTACCTGCTGGAGATGGGCTTCAAGGTCCGCTACCTCCACTCCGAAGTCGACACGATCGAGCGGATCCAGATCATCCGCGAGCTGCGGCTGGGGGAGTACGACGTGCTCGTCGGCGTCAACCTGCTGCGCGAGGGGCTCGACCTGCCGGAGGTCTCGCTGGTCGCGATCCTCGACGCCGACAAGGAGGGCTTCCTGCGCGGGGCGACCTCGCTGATCCAGACGATCGGCCGCGCCGCCCGCAACGTCGACGGCAAGGTCGTGATGTACGCCGACAAGGAGACGAGAGCGATGAGAATCGCGCTCGAGGAGACCGACCGTCGCCGCGCGATCCAGCGCAAGTACAACCAGGACCACGGCATCACGCCGGAGTCGATCGTCAAGGGCATCTCCGACATCGCCGAGTTCCTGCAGGCCGAGTCGAAGGTGCCGAAGGGCCGCAGACGGCGGCTGAAGCTCGACAAGGGCAAGCAGCTCAACCCGGCCGAGCTGGAGAAGGCGATCGTTGAGCTGGAAGAGGAGATGCTGCGCGCCGCCGAGGAGCTGCGGTTCGAGTACGCCGCCAGCCTGCGTGACGAGATCAAGTCGCTGCGCCGCGACTTCGACATCGCGCTCGCCGAGCAGCGCGCCGCACCGACGACGCCGGCGACGTAGCCCGCCGCCCAGCGCGGTACCGTCCGCGGCGTGCCGGTCGACCACGACGCCGTCCTCTCCTGGTACGCGGCCGTGCGCCGCGACCTGCCGTGGCGGCGCACGCGCGACCCGTACCGGATCCTCGTCTCCGAGGTGATGCTGCAGCAGACGCAGGTCGTCCGCGTGGTGCCGTACTACGAGGCGTTCCTCGACCGCTTCCCTGACGAGCAGGCGCTCGGCTCGGCGCCGACCGCCGACGTGCTGCGGCTGTGGAGCGGGCTCGGCTACAACCGCCGCGCGCTGGCGCTCCAGGCCTGTGCACGGGCCGTCGCACAGGACGGCTGGCCGCCCGACGCCGCCGGGCTGCGGTCGCTGCCGGGGATCGGGCCGTACACCGCCGCCGCGGTCGCGTCGTTCGCCTTCGGCGAGCAGGTCGCGGCCGTCGACACGAACGTCAAGCGCGTGATCGAGCGGATCGACCGCGAGCACCGCACCGCCCGCCCGCTCGACGCCCGCGCGCAGGAGCTGTTGCCGGCCGGCCGCGCCGCCGACTGGAACCAGGCGATGATGGAGCTCGGCGCGACCGTCTGCGGCGCGCGCGCCGCCACCTGCGGCGACTGCCCCGTCGCCGGCTGCCGCTCGCGCGGCCGGCCGCTGCCCCCGTCGCCGGTGTCGAGACGGCCCCGCGGCGCCGAGCGCTTCGAGCAGACCGACCGCTTCGTGCGCGGCCGCATCGTCGCCGCGCTCGCGGCCGGCGAGCCGCTGCCGCCGGGAATCGCGGCCGAGCGGATCGAGCGCGCGCTCGCCGGCCTCGAGCGCGACGGGCTGGTCGTGCGCGACGGCGAGAGCGTGCGACTGCCGTAGCGGGGCGTGCCGGGCGCGCGTTGCGCGCGGTCGCGTCGGGCGAATGGCGGCGCCGCGTCTGCCGATCCCGTGGACGCGCGCCGACGCGCCAGTCGCCCGTCCAGCGGCGCCGCTTGCCGGCGGTCCCGACCGATACCCTTCGGCCCAGCCGTTCAACCCCCGTACGGAAGGTGTGCCCGCCGTGGCCCTCGACCGCCAGAGCATCGAGAAGAAGGACTTCCCCATCGGTCGTCGCGGCTACGACCCCGACGCGGTCGACACGCATCTGCGTGACGTCGCCGACGAGGTCGACGGCTTCAAGCGCTCCGCCCGTCAGCGCACCGAGACGGTCGCCACCACCGCCAGCGAACAGGTCCGCGCCGTGATCGCCGCCGCCGAGGCGAGCGCGGGGGAGATCACCCGCCAGGCCGAGGACGAGGCGCGCGAGATCCGCGACGACGCCAGCGGCGAGGCGAAGCGCACGCGCGACGAGGCCAACCAGCACGCGCACGACTACGTCGGCAGAGTCGCCGAGGCGACCGCTGCTCTGCTGCAGCGGGTCGACGCGATGCAGGGCGAGCTGAACACGCTGCTCGACACCCTGCGCACCGGCGCCAACCGCGTCCACGCCGATCTCCAGCTGCTGGAGGGCAACCTCGGCGAGCTGTCGGCGGTCGCCGGCCGTCCGCGCTTCGAGCCGGAGCCGCCGGATGCCGTCGCGCCGCCCGCGCCCGCCCCGTCGCGCACCCGCGACGCGCTCGTCGAGGATCCCGATGCTCCGCGCCGCAACGGCGGCGCGCCGGCCGACGTCGACCGCCTCGTCGCCGACCCCGACGCGCCGGCTCCGGCCGCCGCCGCACCGGCCCCGCCCGCGCCCA
>NZ_JAWSTH010000043.1:0-48651 GCF_033542075.1 Conexibacter stalactiti | reverse complement strand
AGCGGCTGGCCGCCGCGCCCGGCACCGCCGCGCCCGGCCCCGCCGCCCCCGGCCCCGCCGCGCCCGGCGCCACCCAGCCCACCACCAGCGAGGTCCACCGATGAGCTGGCAGCTCGCCTCCTTCCTCCTGCTCGGCGCCGCCCTGCTCGCCGGCTTCGGCTGGTACGAGCGTTCACATCCGTCGGCGCGCGTGCTGGCGCTCGTCGGCACGCTGGCGGCGCTGGCCGTCCTGGGGCGGATCGCCTTCGCGGCCGTCCCGAACGTCAAGCCGACGACCGACATCGTGCTGCTCGCCGGGTACGTCTTCGGCGGCGCACCAGGCTTCGCGGTCGGCGCGGTCGCGGCGTTGGCGTCGAACTTCTTCTTCACGCAGGGCCCGTGGACGCCGTGGCAGATGGTCGCGTGGGGAGCGATCGGCATCGTCGGCGCGCTGCTGGCGCGCGCGAGCGGCGGTCGGCTCGGACGGCTCCCGCTGGCGCTCGCCTGCGGCCTCTGCGGCCTCGCCTTCGGCGTGATCGTCAACTTCGGCAGCGTCGTGACCGTCGGCGACGAGGACCTGTGGGCGCGTTTCGTCGCCTACCAGTCGGCGTCGCTGCCGTGGGACCTCGCGCACGCCGCCGGCAACGTCGTCTTCTTCTTCCTCTTCGGGCCGGCGCTCGTGCGCACCCTGCGCCGCTTCCGTACGCGCTTCGAGTTCACCTGGCGGCCAGCGGCGACCCCGATCGCGGCGATCGTCGCTGCGTTCGTGCTGGCCGGGACGATCGCGACCGCCGAGCCGGCACGGGCGGAATCGACCCCGCCCGTCGTCTCCTACCTCTTGAGAGCGCAGAACCGCGACGGCGGCTTCGGCGGCGCGCCCGGCCAGTCGTCGGTCGACCTCTTCAGCGGCTGGGCCGGCCTCGGCCTCGCGGCGCAGGGGCTCAACCCGGCCGACGTCCGTCGGGCCGGCGGCGGTGCCAGCAGCCTGCTCGACTACACGCGCGCGCAGGCCGCCGGCCTGGCCCGCGGCGGCGGCGCCGACCGCGTCGGCGACCTCGAGCGGACGATCATGCTCGTCGCGGTCGCCGGCCTCGATCCGCGCCGCTTCGCCGGCCAGGACCTGGTCGGCGGCCTGATGCGTCACCAGCGCGCCGACGGCTCGCTGCTGGGCCAGTCGAACCTGACCGCCTTCGGGATCCTCGCGCTGCGCGCCGCCGGCACACCGCGCGGCGCGCCGTCGCTCGACAACGCCGCGACCTGGCTCGCGCGCCAGCAGAACCGCGACGGCGGCTTCTCGTTCGCGACGCGCGGCGCCGGCAGCGACGTCGACGACAGCGCCGCCGCGGTGCAGGCGCTCGTCGCCGCCGGCGGCCGCGACGGCACCGTCAGACGCGCGCTCGCCTTCCTGCGCGCGCAGCAGAACGGCGACGGCGGCTTCCCGCTGCTGCCCGGCTCGACCTCCAACGCCCAGTCGACCGGCTGGGCGATCCAGGCGTTCGTCGCCGCCGGTGTCAGACCGGCGACCGTCACGCGCAGAGGTTCGCGCTCCGCGATCGCCTACCTCAGATCGCTGGTCGCGCCCGGCGGGGTCGTGCAGTTCTCGCGCATGAGCCGGCAGACGCCGGTGTGGACGACCGGCACCGCCGCGGTCGCGCTCGCCGGCAGAGCGTTCCCGCTGCGCCCGGTCCCGCGCGGCAGTCGCGCGGCCGGCGCCGGCGCCGGCACCGCGGGCGCGAGTGCCGGAACACCGGCCCCGACGACCGCGGAGACGCCCGGCGAGACCGCCGACGATGACGGCGTCAAGGCCGTCGTGATCGTCCCGATCGCCGTTGCGATCGGCCTCGCGGGCGGCGCTGGCGCACTGCTGCTGCGGCGCCGCTGAGCCACGCCTTTCTGCTGTCCGCGCGCCTGCTCGCTCGGCTGAACGTCAGCGTTCTTACCAAAAACTTCCTGACCGGTCGCGGGTGTGCGACGGTCACGTGCGCATAGGGGCACCAGAGCGCCCGCCACTGGGGAACCGGCGGTGCGCATGGGAGCTGTTGCGTCGCGTGCGTGTCGGGATCGAGGGGGAGAGCAGGTGGCGCGGGGCCGGGGAGGCCGGCCTCGCACACCGCCCCGTCCGACCGATTGCGTAACTTTCGTCGTCCTCGCCGGTTGAGATGCACGATGCCGTCAACCGGTCCGTTCTCCATGTCCTCACGCTTTCGTCCCACTCGCCCGCGCGCTCGCGTCACCGCGTTCGCCGCCACAGTCCTCGCCGCGGGTCTGCTCGGCGCCGCTCCTGCCCACGCGGGCACGTTCAGCGGCGACGTCGTGCTCGGCCCGCTGTGGACGCTCAAGTCGCTCGGCAACATCGACCTCGCGCCCGACGGCACGGGCGCGATGACGTACATCGTCGAGGAGGGCGGCGCCGACCACGCCTACGTCTCGCGTTTGGTCAACGGCTCCTGGAGCGGGCCCGAGCGCGTCGACGGCAGCCTCCCGGGCCCGTCGGCGCAGACGGTCGTGTCGACCGGTGACGGCGGCCGCGTCTCGGTCGTCTACGCCAACGGCGGCAACATCTACGCGGTCACCAAGCCGGCGGCCGACAGACCGTGGGGCGCGATCCAGACGATCTGGGGCGCCGGCGGCGCGTCGGACCCGCACATCGACCTGAGCGTCAACCGCAAGGGCTACCTCGTCTTCACCGCCCCCGGCCCCGGCGGCCACGACGTGCGGATCGCGTACTCGAAGGACGCCGCGCCGTGGACGCTGGTCGGCGCGCCGCTCGACGCCGCTCCCGGCTCCGACGCCGGTGCCGGCGCCGGCCGCCCACGCGTCGGCGCCTCGGCCGACGGCGTCGCCGTCGTCGCGTGGGGCGAGAGCGGCAGCGTGATCGCGCGGCGCGTGATGGGCGTGCGCCCGAGCACCGTCTTCGCCAGTGCCAACGACGGCCTCGTCGTCGAAGGGCTGGCGGCGACCGGCGCCGACCAGCCCGAGGTCGGCATCCAGGACGACGACTCCTTCACCGGCGTCGCCATGCGCGCCGTCTTCGACGTCGGCGGCGTGGCCCGCTCGCGCGTCGTCTACCGGCGTCTGCGCGGGTCGAGATTCGACGGCCCGTCAGCGGTCGACGCGACGCCGTTCGCCAGCGGGCAGGGCTCGATCAGCCCGCACATCTCCAACGGCGGCATCGGCCAGGGGATAGTGCTCGGCTCCAGCGACACGACCAACCTCACCTACGCGATGCTGATGCGCGCCGACGTGCTGCCCGGCCCGATCCAGCAGGTCGACTCGGTCGCGCAGAGCGCGGCGCCGACCTACGCGATACCGGTCACCGCGACGCCGCTGAAGATGCTCGTCGCGTGGCAGTTCACGACGCCTGAGGGCGCGACCGACGTGCGCGCCCGCTTCTACAACGGCAGAGACTTCGAGCCCGAGACGGTCCTCTCGAAGTCCGAGCTGGGGCCGACCGCCGCCGTGCGCGGGCTCGACGCCGCCGGCGACGACAACGGCGACATCGCCGTCGCCTACATGCAGCAGACGGCCAGCGGGCCGGCGATCTCGGTCGCGACGGTCGACCAGCCGCCCGGCCGCTTCGCGCCGAGAGCCGGGTCGAAGAAGTGGGAGCGGACGGACAGACCGACGCTGGAGTGGACGCGCTCGCGCGAGGCGTGGGGACTGAACTACAGAGTCGCCGTCGACGGCGCCGAGGTCGCGACCACCACGCGCCAGTCGCTGCGCGTTCCCGCCTCGCTGGCACAGGGCGCCCACACGTGGCAGGTGACGGCCGTCGACCGCCGCGGTCAGAGCATCCAGACGCGCGTCGGCACCGTCCGCGTCGACACCGTCCCGCCGACGGCGAGCGTGCGCGTCACCGGCCCGCGCCGGCCCGAGACCGCGCTGCGGCTGTCGCTCACCAGCAGCGACCCGTCCCCGGCGCCGGCTCCCGGCGTCAGAACGGCGGAGACCTCCGGCGTCGCGAGCGCGATCGTCGACTGGGGCGACAGATCGAAGCGCGAGCCGCTCAGAGCGGGCGCCGATCACACCTATGCGAGAGCCGGCCGGTACACGATCGTCGTGACCGTGCTCGACAAGGCCGGCAACCGCACCGTCGTCAGAACGCCGCTGACGCTCGTCAGACCGAAGCCGAGAAGAAGAGCCGGCAGAGGCAGAGCGGACGCCAGATGAGCGTCGCCGCGCGTCGCTTCGAGGTGCGTGCGGGCGACCGCACGCTGCGCCTCGGCGAGCGGCCGTGGCTGATGGGCATCGTCAACGCGACGCCCGACTCCTTCTCCGACGACGGCCGCTATCCGACGCTGGAGGCGCGCGTCGAGCTGGCGCGCACGCTGCTGGCGGCCGGCGCCGACGTGATCGACGTCGGCGGCGAGTCCGGCGTCACGAACAGACCGGCCGTCGACCCCGCTGAGGAGATCGAGCGCGTCGTCCCGCTGATCGAGCGGATCGCCGGTGAGCTGGGCGCGGTCGTCTCGGTCGACACCTACAAGCCGGCCGTCGCAGAGGCGGCGATCGCGGCCGGCGCCTGCATCGTCAACGACGTCAGCGGGCTGCGCGATCCTGGGCTCGCCGACGTCTGCGCGCGCAGTGGCGCGGCGCTGGTGCTGATGCATACGCGCGCGGCGCCGAAGACGAAGCTGCTCGACCGCTCGATGGACGGACGGATGGCCGACGATGTCGTCGCCTTCCTGCGCGAGCGAATCGAGCTGGCGCGGGCCCGCGGCGTCGCGGAGGAGCAGCTGATCCTCGATCCCGGCCCCGACTTCGGCAAGACGCCGGCGCAGACGGTCGAGGTGCTGCGCCGGCTCGACGACGTGCTGGCGCTCGGCCGGCCGGTGCTGATGGCGCTGTCGCGCAAGGACTTCGTCGGCGCGATCACCGGCCGCCCGCCGCGCGAGCGGCTCGCCGGCACGCTCGCCGCGCTCGGCTGGGCGGCCGACGCCGGCGGCCACGTCTTCCGCGTGCACGACGTCGCCGAGGCGGCCGAGTTCCTCGCCGTCCGCGACGTGCTCGCCGGCCGCCGCGAGCTGGCCGCCGACGCCCGCCTCTCCGACAGGCTGCGCTGGGAGCGGCAGGACTAACCTCCGACCGATGAAGCTCTGGATCGACACCGACTCCGTCGCCGAGGTGGAGGAGCTCGCCGCCTGGGGCGTCCTCGCCGGGGCGCGCACGAGCCGCGCGCGGCTGCACGCCGCCGGCGCCGCCGACCCCGACGCCGCGATCGTCGCGCTCGCCGACCTGCTCGACGCGACCGTCACGGTCCTGCTCGACGGCGACGACGTCGCGACGCTTGTCGAGCAGGGGCTGGCGCTCGACGCGCTGCACGAGCACGCCGTCGCCGCGCTGCCGTTCGGCGCCGCCGGCCTCGCCGCCGCGAGCGCGCTGGAGGCGGAGGAGCTGGCGGTCGAGCTGACGCATGTCTTCAGCGCCGGGCAGGCGCTGCTGGCGGCCGAGGCCGGCGCGGCGCTCGTCTCGACGGCGCTGACGCCGCTGGAGGAGGCCGCGATCGACGCGGGCGAGACGTTGCAGGCGGTGATCGAGTCGTTGCACACCGGCGAGACGACCGCGCAGGTGCTCGCGGGCGGGATCCGCAGCCCCCAGCAGGTCGTGCTCGCAGCCCGGCTCGGCGCCGAGAACGCGGCGGTGCCGGCGGCGGTCCTGCGCCGGATGCTGGAGCATCCGCTGACCGCCGCGGAGATCGCGCGCAGCCGAACGCGCTAGCCTTCGGCGTGCACATCGCCGGCCGTTGTCCCAACACGGCCGGAGCCAACCGATATCCATCACCAGGAGGACCATCTCTTGTCAGTGCTTGAACGCTCCGCGCTCGCGGACAGCCCGCTCGCCGATCTGCACGCGATCGCCACGGAGCTCGGCATCGACGGCTTTCGCCGTCTGCGCAAGCCCGACCTGATCGACGCGATCGTCGCCCAGCAGGGCGGCAACGGCAACGGCGCCGCTCCGGCTGCCGACGCCGGCGAGGACGAGGGCGACCGCCCGCGCCGCCGCCGTGGCGGCCGTGGTCGCGGCCGTGACCGCGATCGGGACCGCGAGGAGTCGAGCGAGGAGCGCGAGCAGCCGCGTCAGGAGCGCGAGGAGCGCAGCGAGCGGCGTGAGCGCGGCGACCGCGGCGACCGCGAGCGTGGCGACCGTGAGCGCGGCGACCGTGAGCGCGGCGACCGCGGCGGGCGCGACCGCAAGCGCGGCGACGTCAAGCCCGAGGCCGGCGGGAAGGCCGCCCCGCAGGAGGGCGAGCTGGTCGAGGGCGTCGTCGAGCTGCTCGGCAACGGCTCCGGCTTCGTCCGCGTCAACGGCCCCGAGGCCTCCGACGGCGACGTCTACATCTCGGCCGCGCAGGTGCGCCGCTGCGAGCTGGTCGGCGGCGACAAGGTGACCGGCCCGGTGCGCGCCCCGCGCCGCTCCGAGCGCTACCCGTCGCTCGTCCGCATCGACACGATCAACGGCAAGGCGGCCGACGAGGCCGGCGGCGACAGCGTCAGGTTCGACGACCTCGCGGCCGCGTTCGCCTCCGAGCGGTTCGCGTTCAACGCCGCCGACCCGACGGTCAAGGCGATCGAGTGGCTGACCCCGCTCGGCCGCGGCTCGCGCGCGACGATCGTCGGCGGTGCCCGCGCCGGCAAGACCGAGGCGCTGCGCCGGCTCGCCGACGCGCTCGCCACGATCGAAGGCGTCGAGACGAGCGTCGTGCTCGTCGGCGCCCGCCCGGAGGAGATCTCCGAGTGGCAGGCCGGCAAGACCGAGGTCGCGGCGGCGCTCAGCTTCGCCGCCTCGGCTGACGCGCAGTCGCAGGCGCTCGAGCGCGCGATCGACAACGGCAAGCGCGTCGCCGCGCGCGGCGGCGACGCCGTCGTGCTCGTCGACACGCTCGACGGCGTCCACCCCGTCGCCGCCCGCAAGGCGCTCGCCGCGGCCCGCAACATCGCCGACGGCGGCTCGCTGACGGTGATCGCGACCGCGTCGGAGCCGTTCGGCGGCGAGACGACCGTGATCGCGCTCGACGCCGAGATCGCCGGGACCGGGCGCTACCCCGCGCTCGACCTGCTGGCGAGCGGCACGCTGCGTCCCGAGCTGCTGCTCGGCGAGGCCGGCGCGAAGGCGATCGCCGCCGCGCGCGACGCCGCGCGCTAGACGTTCCTGCGGGCTCGGGCGCCGCGGCGCTCGGGCCCACATCGAGCACCGGCGAGTTTCGTACAGCCACGGTACGAAACTCGCCGCTCCTCACCCCAGCGCGAGCGCCGCCACCGCCGCGAGCACCATCAGCGCCGCGCCGACCGCCAGCGCCGGCGGCTGGCCGATCGCGACGAGGGCCGCCAGCCCGATCGCGCCGCCGATCTGCCGCGAGGCGTTCGCGACGCCGGCCGCCATCCCCGCCTCGCGCGGCGCCACGCCGCCGGTCGCCGCGCCGGTGACCGGTACGAAGCAGAGCCCGAGCCCGGCGCTCGTCAGCACCATCGGCCCGAGCAGCGCGGTCAGGTAGCCGTCGCCCGCACCCGCCGTGCCGAACCACAGCAGCCCGCCGGCGGCCAGCAGCGCGCCCGGCACGACGAGCGCGCGCGCACCGTGCCGCGGCAGCAGCCGCGTCGCCGCCGTCGCGCCGAGGACGATCCCGGCGCAGAACGGCAGGAAGGCGAGTCCTGCTTCGACCGGCCGGTAGCCGAGCGTCTCCTGCAACAGCAGCGAGACGAAGTAGAAGGCGGCGAACTGGCCGGAGCAGAGCAGCGCCATCGTGACGTTGGCAGCGGCGAGCCGCCGCTGCCCGAGCAGGCTGAGCCGCACCAGCGGCTGCACGGAGCGCCGTTCGACCGACACGAAGAGGGCGAGCAGCACGACCGCCAGCGCGAGCGTGGCGAGCGCCGACGGCGAGCCCCAGCCGTCGCTCCCGGCGCGCAGGACCCCGAAGACGAGCGCCGTCGCCCCGCCGGTCGCCAGCAGCGCGCCGGGCAGGTCGAGCCGGCCGGGACGCGGTGCCGCCGTCTCGCGCGGCAGCGCACGCCGCGCGGCGAGCAGTGCCCCGGCAGCGATCGGCACGTTGACGAACAGCACCCAGCGCCAGCTCGCCAGCTCGGTGAGGAGGCCGCTCAGCAGCACCCCGACGGCTCCGCCGGCGGCCGTCACGGCCGCCCAGACGGCGAGCGCGCGGGCGCGCTCCGGTCCGCTCGGGAAGGTCGTCGACAGCAGCGCCAGCGCGGCTGGCGCGAGCCCGGCGGCGGCGACACCCTGCAGCGCGCGGCAGGCGATCAGCTGCCCGCTGCTCTGCGCGAGGCCGCCGGCGAGGCTCGCCAGCGCGAACAACGCCAGCGATCCGACGAGCAGCCGCCGGCGGCCGAACAGGTCGCCGAGCCGCCCGCCGAGCAGCAGCAGTCCGCCGAGCGCGACGGTGTAGGCGTTGACGACCCAGGGGAGCGCGGCGCCGGAGAAGCCGAGCGCGTCCCGGATCTGCGGCAGCGCGACGTTCACGATCGAGATGTCGAGCGCGACGATGAACTGTGCCGCCGCGACGACGGCGAGCACGAGAGTCGGGCGCATATCTTTTTCGTACATGTACGTTAAATACCATCACCCGCCCGCGACGTGCGTCGATGCGCGAGGATGCGGCGCGTGAGCGAGCGACCCGAACCCCGCAGACGCGGCCGGCCCGCGCGCCTGACACAGGCGGAGATCGTGCGCGCCGCGCGCGAGCTGCTCGAACGCGAGGGCGTCGCGGCGCTGACGATGCGCGGTGTCGCCCGAGCGGTCGGCAGCACGCCGATGGGGCTCTACCACCACGTCGCGGACAAGGACGAACTGCTGCTGCTCCTGCTCGAAGCGGAGGCGGCCGCGCTGAAGCCGCCGCCGCTGCCCGACGATCCGCGCGCGCGGATCGTCGTAATCGCCCGCTTCATCCGCGACGTGCTCGACGCGCGCCCGTGGGTGCTGGAGGCGATCACGCCCGGCCTGCGCTTCGGCCGCGCGTCGCTGCCGCTGGTCGAGCAGATCATCGCCGGATTCGTCGCCTGCGGCCTGGAGCCCGACGACGCGGCCCGCGCCTATCGCGCGCTCTGGTACCTGATCACCGGCGAGCTGAACGTCCGCCACGCGGCCGGGCGCGCCAACGCCCGCGGGACACGCGCGGGACGCCCCGCCGAAGCCGAAGCCGAAGCCGCCTCCGGCTTCGCCGTCGAGACGATGGCGTCACTCGACGCCGACGAGCTGCCGCTGCTGGCCGGGATCGGCGCGCGCTGGTGGGAGGTCGCCGACGCCTACGACGCCGGCGACGGCCTCGCCGCGCTGGTCGACGGCCTGGTCGCCCGCCACGGAAGGCAGGCGGGGGAGGGGTGAGGCGGCGCGCTCGCGGCGGGCGCGTCCGGAGGCGGCGCGCTCGCGGCTACAGCGAGCGCGGCAGGTACGCCACGCGGCCCCAGGAGGGCTCGGGCGCCAGCTCGATCGGCTCGTTGCCGCGATCGGGCTGGACGTAGGCGAAGGTGTGCGTGTCCTCGTCGAAGGCGACGTCCAGCTCGCCCTCCTTGACACGCTGGTCGAGCCAGGCGCCGCGGAAGATCAACCGCCGCAGCCAGTGCACGAGCGAGCGCTCGGACGGGCCGACCAGCTCTGGCCAGCAGTCGTTGACGTGTTCGCCGAGCGCCGAGGCCGGGTCGGTCACCTCGCCGTTGACGACGAGGTTGACGAGGTCTTCGGCCTCTTGCTGCTCCAGTTGCCCGGAGACGAAGCCGAGCTTGCGAGCAGCCTGCTCGCAGCGCTCGCCGAAGTCGCGCTCGTTGAAGGTGAAGCGAAGCTCTCCGTATTCGAGCACGAAGTCATCGCCTGAGCTGTAGTTTCCGCGTTCGATCATCCGTGAGGTGCCGGGTCGGGGCAGGGCGGCAAAGGCGGCCCGTTCGGCGTCGGCATCATATGCAGCACTCCTCCAATTCCCGATGGCCTGCACGCGAACTTGCAGCCGCCCGGCGACGGCCGGGCACGTCCCGGCCACGGTCTGAGAGGATGGCGCGCGATGCACGTCGCGGAGCTGTGGGTCTACCCCGTCAAGTCGCTCGCCGGCCAGCGGCTGGAGCGGGCGCGGATCACCCCTGACGGGATCCCCGGCGACCGTCGCGTGCAGGTCCGCGACAGCAACGACCGGCTCGTGACGGCGCGCACCCGCCACCGCCTGCTGAGCCTCGCCGCGACGCTCGGCGCCGACGGTCAGGCGCTGATCGACGGCACGCCGTGGCGGGAGCCGCGAGCGCTCGACGCGGTCCGCGAGGTCGTCGCCGACGACGCCGCGCGGCTGATCGAGATGAACGGCGACGCGCGCTTCGACGACACGACGCTGCTCGTCTCGACCGACGGCGCCGTCGCCGCGCTCGGGGTCGACCACCGCCGCCTGCGGCCGAACATCCTGATCGCTGGGGTGGAAGGGCTCGCGGAGCGCGACTGGCCCGGCGGAAGGCTGCGCGTCGGCAGCGCGCTGCTCGACGTCGAAAAGGTCTGCAAGCGCTGCGTGATGACGACGCTCGACCCGGACACGCAGGCGGTCTCGCCCGACGTGCTGCGGCGGATCAACGCCGACTACGACGGCCGTTTCGCGCTCAACTGCTGGGTCGCCGAGCCCGGCGAGGTCGCCGTCGGCGACCCCGTCGAATTGGTCTGAACCTCAGCCGACCGCCGCGCCGTTGGCGGTCAGCGTGACCGCGATGTTGCCGCGCGTGGCGTTCGAGTACGGGCAGACCGCGTGGGCCGCCCTGACGATCTCGATCGCGGTCTGCTCGTCGCCGATCGACGGCAGCGTCACGTCGAGGTCGACGGCGATCGAGAAGGCGCCGTCACCGGTCGGCAGCAGGTGCACACGCGAGTCGATCGAGGCGTCGTCGGCGTCGACCGAGCGCCGCCGCGCGACGACGCCCAGCGCGCCCTCGAAGCAGGCCGCGTAGCCGATCGCGAACAGCTGCTCGGGGTTGGTGCCGCCGCCGCTGCCACCCATCTCCGACGGCGGGCTGAGGTCGACTTCGAGCCGCCCGTCGGAGGTGCGCCCGTGGCCTGAGCGGCCCCCGGTGACGGTCGCCTCCGCGGTGTACAGGACCTTCGCCATGTCGATCTCCAACGCGTCTGGTGTCTCTTGCATGCGTTCTCACATACCCGTGCAGCACACCGACGCACGAATTCGTCCAGAAACCGCACGGAAGGGGGCGAAATCCACGCACCTTCCGGATCAGGGCGCCCATGACCGACGACCGCCCCATGATCCTGATCGTCGAGGACGACCGCACGACGCGCGGCTTCCTCGCCGACAACCTCTCCGCTGACGGCTTCGAGCCGATCGGCGTCGAGTCCGTCGCCGAAGCGCTCTCGACGCTCGACGAGCGGTACCCGGACATCGTCCTGCTCGACCTCGGCCTGCCGGACCGCGACGGGCTCGAGCTGGTGCGCGAGATCCGCGGCGCCGACGGCGTCGCGAGCCGGCTCGACCCGGCGCTTCCGCTGCTGGTCCTGAGCGGCCGCGCGAACGAGCTGACGCGCGTGCGCGCGATCGAGAGAGGTGCCGACGACATCCTTCCGAAGCCATTCGGATACGCCGAGCTGCGCGCGCGCATCCACGCGCTGCTGCGGCGCTCGGAGCAGCGCACGCGCTGCGGGCGGATGCGCGTCGGCCCGCTGGAGGTCGACCCCGCGGCGCGCTCGGTGCGGCTCAACGGGCGCCCGATCTCGCTGTCGCAGAAGGAGTTCGCGCTGCTGCGGACGCTCTGCACCGACCCGACCCGCGTCCACTCCAAGGACGAGCTGCTGCGCAACATCTGGGGCTATAGGCAATTGGGTTGCAACCGAAAGGGACCCCCATAGGGGGGCGGGAGCACCATGTTGCAGCTGAACACCCACGAGGAGACAGATCTCAGATCGACTCTGGACGGCTACATCCGGGTCAGCCGAAGGGGAAGACGGGAAGGCGAGCGCTTCATCTCGCCCGGCGAGCAGAGACGAGCGATCGAGCGCTGGGCGCGAGAGAACCGTGTCCAGATTCTCAGATGGCACACAGACATGAGCCGCTCAGGCGGTTCGATGGATCGGGCGGGCTTGAAAGTAGCGATCAGCCGCGTCGAGCGGGGGCTTACCGGCGGAATCGTAGTTGCGTGTCTCGACCGCTTCGCGCGCACGGCGGTCGGTGGGATGAGCACGATCGAGAAGATCACCAGACTCGGCGGTCGCGTCGTCAGCGTCAAGGAGAATGTCGATCCTGACTCGGCGACCGGGCGACTGCATCTCGGTGTGATTCTCGTCATCGCGGAGTGGCAGCGCGCGACAGCGGCCGAGTCATTCGAGACGGCGATCCGCAACGCGGCGGAACGCGGGCTCTATGCAAAGCGCACGTCCTACGGCTTCAAGAAGGACGAAGCCGGTCGGCTCGTTCGTGACCCGGTGACGGCGTCTATCGCATCAAGAATCGTGGCCTTGCGCGCTGAGGGAAGAGGCTGGTCCGCAATGGCAGAAGCACTGATCCGCTCAAGAATCCCTACGCCCACCGGAAAGACTCGTTGGTCGAAGACAACGCTGATGGGCATCGTGTCGAGCGCATCGCTGATCGGAACGTGGGAGGGGCCCTTCGCCCTCAGAGTCGAAAGAGCCTGGGAAGCGATCGTCGATGTGGACTTGTGGCAGCGGGCGAACGCCATCAGAGGCGTGCGCGATGACGCCCGTTCCTACGCGGACCGCGCATATGCAGGCCTGGCTCGCTGCGCCGTCTGTCGACGCGTACTGACCCGAGAGATCAACAACACGGGATTCGTTAGCTATGGCTGCGCGGTGACTGGCTGCAGATCGGTAGCGATCGGGGCTCACCTTCTCGACGATCACGTCACGAGGCTGCTCGACTCACGGCTGGCGTGGTGGCGTCTCAAGGCCGAGCGTGACGACGACGGAACGATCGCGCGGCTCGTCGCTGCGAAGGCGCGAGCCGACAAGGAGTTCAGTGCTTGGCGAGATGACGCGGATCTCCGAGCGGTGATCGGTGACGACGACTATCGCGAAGGGCTCAAAGTGCGTGCTCGCTGGCGAGACGAAGCGGCGAACGTGCTCACAACAGCTCATGCCAAGACGCTCGGTGACGTAGCGGAGGCAGTGTCTGAGGTCGACGTGCGCCTCGATGACCTCGACTGGGAGGCCCGGCGTCAAGTAGCTGAAGCCGCAGTTCACGCGATCTGGGTGAAACGAAGCCGGATGCGGGGTCCAGGAGCTGCGAACTTCGTGGGCGAACGGCTCCTTGTCGAGTACGTTGACTCCAGACGACGTCACGACCTGCCGCACCCTGCCTCACGCACCGAACTAGCGGCCGTGACGTGGTGACGGCGCCCCTGCCAGGACGGGGGTGAATCGGACCCCCGGTCTGGCCGCGGAGCGAAGCTCAGCGAACAGGCTCATAACGTCAGGAGGCATTGGTCGATCGTCGCCGTCTTGTGACCAGGCGTCGGTGGGGCAAGCGACGCCTTTCGGGGTGCCCTCATTCCCCAGTATGGATATGTGAGGCTGCACGGTACGTAGAGGCGTCGGGACGGAAAAGCTCGCCCCTCCGGCTGCGTCGAGCCGCCTGGACCACAACCATGACCTGCTTCGCCGAAAGCTGCGGGACATTCAACGCGAAACCTCGATACAGCCGGGCGATCCAGCCTTTCCTGCCACGGCGACGCGCGAAGGGTTTTGGTCCGAGATCCCGGAAACGAGCGATCTCGGACCAGAAACTTGGTATCGAGCGGCCTAACGGACGCTCGACGGCCTCCTGGTGCGATCGAGCAGCTCGCTGACCGCCAAAATGGCTGATTGGCAGGCATTTATGGCGGCAACGTCATGCTGCGGGTGGGTTAGATGCACGCATGCACGCCGATTGCTGGCGATCGCCGGCGATTTCTGCAACTCGACGGCATGTAGTTCCAGCATTGGACGCTGCGTAGGCAGCCGGCGCGCGGGGCCGGTCGTGCGCTTGGCGCGATCGACTGAGTGGCGTTTTCGCGCCGGGTAACGCGTCAGGATTCCGGCTTATGGCGAATGAAGCGATGCTCGACGCCAGTGTCCTGCGCGGAATCGCCGAGGTTCTTGGCGCTACCGAAACTGGCTTCTCGAACTCCGAGATCGACCGGGTGCTCGCCGAGGCGGGGATTCTCGATCCTACCCCGCGCAGCAATGGGCTTACCTACACGATCATTAGCAAGCGGGATCGCCTCGAACGCGCCCTGGTGATGCAGCAGGAGCGAGATGGGCGAGCGAACCGCGTGCTTTTGTTCCTCAAGGTGGCTTTGAGACCGGCGCGCTTCCACTCCGCCGAAGACCGATTCGAGATGCTGCGGGCTGAGGTCAACGTTCCCCTCGCGTTTGCAGGGCTGGCGGTGACCGAAGACGGCCGCATCGCCCGAATCCGCAGAGCCGAAACTCTGTCGGACGCGCGTCGACGAGCGCTCCGGCTGAAGGCGGTTCTCACGGAGCGTGCAACGCACAGACGGCTGTTGGCGGCGTGCGTCCAGGAGATCGAAGACGAAAACTACTTCCATGCAGTGTTGGAAGGCGCCAAGAGCCTCGCAACGGAGATTAGAGCGCGTACTGGGGCGATCAGCGACGGCGTGAGACTTGTGGACGAAGTGTTCGAGTCGGGCAGACGAGGCTTTCCGCTGCTGGCCTTGAGCGCGATGCAGACGGAAACCGAGCGCTCCCGACAGCGTGGGCTCGCAGATGGTCTGCGCAGCGTGTTCGGAAGCCTGCGCAATCCCGTCGCGCACGAACCGCGGGTCCAATCACGGCTCTCCGAGCTTGACGCGCTCGAAGCATTCGGCTGGATGTCGTCGCTCCATCGACGGATTGACGAGTGCCATCGCGTTAGCGCAAGCGCAGGATCGGCCTAGGACATCACGGCTTTGCACTCTCTGATTGCCTTTTTACGGCCATTGGCAGGCCGGCGATTTAGGTCCAGGTCGTCTCGATCGATCGTGTTCAAGGTTGCGGTCGTCCGCCCGATCTACGAGGATGAGGCAAGACGAAGCGGCATTTGGGGCCGGAGTGTCGAAAGGCGGGGACGGTTGACTGGCACTACGCCGGGTTCGGAGACGGGGACAAACCTGCGAGCGCGTCGGCGATATCCTTCGCGTGTGCGCGCGCGTCCTTCTGGTTCTGCTTCGCGCTTGAGCGAAGCCGGTGACGCCGGCGGCCTGCAGAAGATCTCAGGCGGCGGCGATAGCGGATCCGCCCCTGGCCCTGCCTCGAGACCGGGCGAACCGAAAGCGCTCTCCTTCATCTTCGAAACGGCCAAGGCGGACGTCGACCTGCAGTTCCGCATCGCCGAGCGCTACGACGCCAAGTTGCGCGGCTCGTTCGCTGTCGCAGCCGCGCTGTTCACGGCCGTGCAGGCGGTCGCGCTTCGACAGGACGTGATCAATGCGTTGACCGACGCGGAGAAGGATCGTGTTTTGCGATGGGCCGTCTACGCGGCGATCACTCTCGTCGCCGCGCTCGTGGTGTCGCTGATCGGCTCGTTGCCGAAGCGCGACAAGCAGTTCTCTCCCGATGCTCTGATCACGCACCTGCAGCATGCTGACGAGCCGTACCGCGCAGAGCGCGTCGTGGAATCGATGATCGGCCTGATGGACACGCGGCAAAGAGCCAACGTGCATCGCAAGTGGCGGACCTTAGTGAGCCAAGTCGTATGCGTCGCAGCGATGGTGCTCTCAGGCGTCGAACTGCTCATCGCGCTCCGCGCTTTCTCATAGACGATGGCGAGAATCTTCACGCCGCCCCCTCGTAGAAGAGGAGGGCAATCTGACCGGCTGCCTGTTCCAGCGAGAGAGCGAGGCGAGCAGACGCCCGAGCGCCCGACGTTCGGCTTGTCTACGAGAGATCTCAAGAATGCGTCTTTCTCGGTGACGACGGACGACGTTCGAGACACGTTTGGCTCCGACACTGTCTCCCACATCAACGCGGACAAACTGCACTGGGCCGTTCGCATTCACGGGCCCGGCATCGGTCACAGAGTCGTGGACGCGTTGAAGCTGAGCGAAGTCCTCGCGGCGATAGCGCGGGCCACACGCTGGATCGGCAACGGCTTGTACCCGACTCAAGGCGCGGTTCCCGGCATCTCGCTTGCCCGCGCCGGTAGCTCGGCCGTCGTGCACTTGAACCCTGGGCTTCGAGAAGAGCCGGTCATAGGGTTGGACGACGAAGACGATGCCTACGTGAGCGTCGAGGGTGGGCGCTACCTCGCGCGCCTCCTCGCGGCGGCGAACGACTGGGACACCCTCAGCGAAGGACTGGCCCCGCTCGGCGCGCGAGCCGTGCAGACCTACACCACCGTTCTTGACGAACTCGCGGAGATGGAACTCGGGCTCAACGCCTTGGTCTACGCGCCGCTCGACCCAGCTCGTGGCGATCTGGTCCCGGCTCAGGTCGACCTCACGGTCGACCAAGCGGTCGAAGACCTCCGATTCCTTCGCCACGAGCCCAAGATGGTGCGCAGCGTTGAGATGGTCATCGGCACGCTCTTTGCGCAGAACGCGCACACACGTCGTTTCGCCATCAAGCCCGACACGGGGCCGCAGCTGACCGGCGAATACACCGCCGAGGTCGAGCCGCTGCTCGGGTCCGTGTGGAATCGGCGTGTCGTCGCGACGATCGAGACGGTCGCCCCCGAGTACGAATGGCTTCCGCGAGCTGGTCGAACGCGTCGGGTGCTTCACGCGGTCGAACGCGCTGCCGATTGAGACGCTGATGTCTGCCCACGAGGACCGCTACGCAGCTCAGCGTGCCTCTGACCAGCGGGTCGCGGCTCTCTATGCGCTGGGAACGCTCGCGGGTGCCGGCGCCATGATCTGGGCTCGCGTCATCACGGACGAGATCGAACGGCACGATGCCGTTCGAGCGCGATTCGACGGCGGCGACAGCCTGGAAGACTGGGAGCGCTTCAACGGCAGCGCCTTCGTCCTCGTGCTCGCGATCGGTCAGGTGCTGGCGTTCGAGCAAACCCTGCGAAAGCTCACTGGCGACGCGAAGCTGCAGCAGGCTCGGGCGAGGTTCGACGCCATCGCCCCGAGCGCCCCGGCGCTGCGCGACATCGCGACGCACCTCGATGCGTACGCGGCCGGCAGAGGTCTGCGCCAGACGAGCAGCAGAGCGACACGGCATGGGGCGCCGATGAGCGTGCACGCTGTCGAGTCGTTCGTCTACTACGCGGACGGTGGCGCGACCTTTCTCGAACTTGGCGAAGACGACCATCTCGACCTTCACGCCGCCTCCCGCTCTGCAATCGAACTGGCTGTCGTGGTGGAGCGCGTTCGCGCGAAGCACAAGCTGCTCGCCGAGAGACAAGCGCAGGACCTCCTTCGTAGAACCCAAGCAGAGCTGCACGGCGACTAGGCGACTTTCACGCGGTCGTCATAAGACTTCGTTACCGGGCCCGGGGGCCGCCGGGACCGATTCAGCGGAATGCTGTTCTTTGCGCTCCTGCGTCCTCGTCGCTAGTGCGATCCCGATTCCGGATCGAGGTTGCTCTAGGGAACGGGGTAAGGGATGCGATGCTCACCAGGTCGGGGCCGCGCGACGCTCATGATGCTGACGATGGTCACGGGGCTCGGACTGTGCGCGTCTGCCGGCCCGGCTGTCAGCACGAGCACCGCGGGCGACGTCGCGACCGTGTTCTACGGCGGCAAGGGCTGTGCTGGGCTGAGCCGTGGGGACGGTGCCTCGCGTCGCCTGCGCAGCAAAAGGGGCCGTGTCCTCAGTTGTACGAGGGGCGATGGGCCAGTGACACGAGTTGCGACGCCTCGCATGCCACCTTCCCGGAGAAGTACGGATCGAAGTACTTCTCGGCGCTCGCCGGCTACAGCCTCGGGCGCCTCGGCCCGCTCTACTTCCTCTCCAAGGCCAATGACGCGCGGGAGCGGCGGATCACCTACATCCTCTGCTCGATCCGGGCAACGAGGATGACTTTGGCAAGTGTGACAAGGGGATCGGCGCACCAATGCTGCTCAAAGACTGGCTGGGACGCAACGACAAGCACGTCCTGATCGTGATGGCGGGCAAGCGCACGCAAGAGAACGGATACGCGGCGCTCGACAAGGCCTACCTCCCAGGCATTCCTCGGGCCAGATTGAAGAAGCAGGTGTTCGTCTGCCGCGTCGATATTGGTCACGCCGAGGTGATGGCGCGGTTCGCGCCGTTGATCGGGAAGTCGGCGCCGGGCTCATGCCCGTACGGCGCGTCGCGGCGTGACTTTCCGTCTGAGGGCGGAGGCGGAGGGGGCACCGGCACAGATACGGGCGGAGGCGGCTCAGGGCCTGGGCCTGTGCCCGCGGGCGGTTCGCCCAGCGTCTCTCTCGCGCAAGGGCCGGCTGCCCCGGCTGGGTTTCGGTATGCCATATATGGGCCGGACTCGGGTCATGTGCCGGCTTAGAGCGAACCTGCGCGGACACCGTCAACAGACCGCAATACTGGTGATGTGTTGCGAAAGAACGGACTCTGATGGGCTTCGACACCCAGCAAGACGCCTATCGCGCCTTGCGCGCGATCGTCGCCGAGCGCACGCGGCCAATCCTCGCATTCGTCGGATCTGGAGCCAGCGCGGAGGCTGGGCTGCCGACCTGGGCCGGTCTTCGGTCTGCGCTGGTGGAGGCGCTCTTAGAAAAAGCCGAGGGGCTCGACGCTCCCGGGAATAGAAAGACGCGCGGATTGGCTGGGAGAGCGGCGGCCGAGGACAACCTCTGGTTAGCGTTCGAACTGTTGCGAAACGGCCTTGGGAGAACGACCTTCCGCGAGCTGATCCGTGAGCAGTTCCAGGACGTGCATCGCGTAGATCCACCAGAGGTCTATGGGCGCCTCTGGGAACTCGGCATCAAGGGGATGCTGACGCTCAACCTCGATCGACTGGCTGTCCGCTCGCTTACCGACACGCTCCCGTCGATGACCCACATCGAGCACAGCGGTGAGGCGGTCTATCGGCTGCGATCGAACCTCACCGGTCCGCGGCCATTCGTCGGGAACCTGCACGGGATGCTTGAGGACACTGACACCTGGGTGTTCACTCAAACTCAATTGGCGAATCTCAAGGCCAAGCCCCAATATCAAAGCTTCTTCGACTCTGTGTTTTCTCAGTTTGTCGTCATCTTCGTCGGAATCAGTGTCGAAGATGTGGCCGTGGGAGGCCATCTCGAACGGTTGGCTGGGCTGGACATGGAGCTGCCGGTGCATTTCTGGATCTCTCATCGAAAGAACCTGCAGATCGATCGATGGGCCGAAGACGTCGGCGTGCGCATGATCCGATATACAGCCGATGGGCACGATCACTCGGAACTCGGGGAGTTGTTTCACGATCTTGCTGCCTTCGTATCGCGGGATAGTCCCGATGTTCCGCGAATCCACCTTGAAGCACCACCAACCAGAGACATCGTCGCGCTCCCGCCGCAGGAGGAGGTGCTCACGTGGAACGCGAGGGAGATCCGTTCGACCTTGAACGGTCACGCAGTCGAGTTGCTCTCTGTTGAGACTCCCGAAAGCTACGCCGCCTACGACGAGTTCTCATCGAACTACGACGAGGCGATCTACCGCGCTTGGTACACGACAGACAAACCACCGAACAACGAATTGCTCGGCTACGTGCTCAAGGAGCGGGCGGCGAGAGGCGCGTTTGGTGTTGTGTATCGAGCTCTCGCCAGAGATGGTCGCCAAGTCGCGATCAAGGTACTCCTTGACGAGGTTCGGCAGGACCCAGACGCACTTCAGAGCTTTCGGCGAGGAGTCCGCTCGATGCGGATCCTCGAGAGACACAACGTTGACGGCATGGGGCGCTATCTGGACGCCTCAGAGATCCCCGCGTTCGTGGTGATGGACTGGATCGACGGCCCAAACCTTGCAGAGGCCAAAGAATCAGGAATGTTGAACGACTGGCAAGCAGTCCTTGAGATCGCAGCCAGACTCGTTTCGATCATCAGGACGGCGCACTCATTGCCTGAGCGGGTCCTGCATCGCGACATCCGTCCAAGCAACGTCATGCTGAGAGGGTTCTGGAACGATCCGGACGACTACGAGGTGATCGTGCTTGACTTCGACCTGTCGTGGCACAAAGGGGCTGCAGAGAAGTCGGTGCTGCACACGACATCCCTCGGCTACTTGGCGCCCGAACAATTGCGACCGGTACCTGGAAGTTCGACGCGAAGCGCTCTTGTCGACTCCTTCGGGCTGGGGATGACGCTCCTCTATCTCTGCACCGGAGCTGAGCCGTTCACAGACCAGCACCGACACAGAGACTGGCAAGATGAGGTGCGGAATGCGTGCGAAGAACTGCCGGCGGTCGAATGGCGATCATTGCCGAGCCGCGCGGCGCGCCTCATCATTCGCGCGACGCAAGAGCAACAATCGTCGCGGCTTGACCTCGCGGAGATGTATCGCGAGCTGTCGTTGCTCGGTTCCACGCTGACCTCTCCCGCAACCCTGCGGGCGCCGGAACTCGTTACCGAAGAGCTGGCTGCTCGCAGCGAGATCATGAATCAATACAGGTGGTCTGAGGACAATGCCGAGGCGATCCGTGACGCAGGCACCGGTCTTCGGCTCGCGTTGCGCGCAGACCTTACGAACGACCTCATCGAACTGACAGTGCGCCACGACAATACGGGCGTTGAGGAGCGCGGTCGGGTAGGGAAATACATCAGCAGAAATGCGCGGTCGTTGGGAGAACAGCTGGCGGCTTCAGGATGGAAGATCCGTGACAGCGCGATCGGCCAGGGCTCGGTGAGTATCCGAGCCACGATCCTGGCGAGGACCATCGCTCAGGACGTCACACGAGCGGCGGAACTGTTGGATAGAGGGCTCGGCCGCCTCGTCTACGAGCGAAACCGGTAGGGCGTAACATCGACCGGACCGACACGAGGCTCCATATTGAGCCGTTATCGGTCCCACATCTAGCTGGGACCGATCGCGGCCGGGCGCGTCTACCGGCTGACTGCCGACTCGTCGCGCGCGTAGGTCTGGACCTGAGCCAGTGCCGCGCTCGCCGGGTCGAGGTGCTCGACGCGGACGCTCCCCGTTGTGAGCAGCTCGCGCGGGAGCTTGCCGAGCAGCTCGTCGGCGAAGGACGGAGCCAGCACGTCGACGCCGGCGAAGTCCAGCACGACGGACTCACCGCGGGCGGCCCGCCGCCGCACGTCCTTCCGGAGGGCAGCGGCGTCATCGCGTCCGACGAGCACCGACCCGAGCTGCTGCGCGGGTCGGATCGTCGTCGTGGTGTCTGTCGGTGATGCGGCCATGGCTCACGTCTCAGCCTACTGGCTACTGGAGCGTCGTCAACCGCACCGAGATGGGCACTCTTGTCGCCGACCGGTTCGCGCCGACGGTTCGACCGGCGCGGACAGCTCGAACCCGCCGCCGAGCTTGTGTCGCGGCGTTACCGCGGCGACCAGCACGGTGACGTGCGTGGCGCCTGCCGCCTCCAGGGCGCGTCGGCAGTCCGCGCTCTGCGCTCCGCTGGTAATGACGTCGTCGATGAGCAGGCAGTTCAGACCTTCCACTCCGTGTGCGCGAAAGCGATGCTGGTTGCGGGCCAGCCGCATCTGCCGGCTGAGGCGCTTGTGACTATCGAGCGCCCAGCGCGTGGTGATCGCATCGACGCCGTCGATCGCGCCGAGCTGCTCGGCGAGCGTCGCCCGGACGACCGCGAACCTGTCGAAGGCGCGCCGCGAGCCGGAGGGCACCGAAACGATCAGATCGGGCCGCGTCGGCAGCGCCCCGCGACGGACAGCAGCCTGGAAGATCGACGCGATGGTCTCGGCCGCTTTCGGATCGCGCTTGGCGGCGAGGACCAGTCGGCTCAGGGCATGCTCGTTGTGACGGGGGTTGAAGCGCGGGAAGTAGCGCCCCATCGCATAGATCTGATCACCAACGCGGATGCGGGACCCGACGTAGCGTCCGGGTTCTTGTCCGGCGGCGAGCAGTTCGGCGAGGGTGCCGAACTGATCGATCCAGCCGTTGGGCTCGAACGGGTTGGGTGCGTGTCGCGACGGCGGGCGGTTGCAGCCAGACCCGCGCACACGTGCTGTGCGCTGCCGGCACGTGTGACGCTGGCATCGACGCTCGCGAAGGAGACCGGTCCCGGCCGTGGCGGGCGCGGTCTCGAGCAGGGGCTCGTCGGGTTCGTCGTGCAGGCCGCGATCGCGCAGGCTTGCTTCGAAGTGGCCGTGGAGTCTGGTGTAGACGGTCTTGACCGACAACTCCTCGTCGGCGGGCAGCCGGAGCGCGATCAGCGTGCCGGGCACGCTGATCGCTGTGGTGTCGGTTCGTTCTTCGGAGCCGACGGTGATGGACGCGGTGCCCGAGCGCAGGTGCAGCAGTCCGCGGTGGTTCTCGACCAGACCGCGGGTGACTGCCAGTCCGAACCCGCCGTTGCGATCGGGGTTGGTGGTGACGCGCGGCTCCAGCGCTGCTGACGCTGCAGCCACGTCGTCGGTCAGCCCGACGAAGCGCGGGTTGTCGGTGAGGCTCGCTCTGATCCCGATGCCGAGGTCGGCGATCCCGATCTCAAACGATCTGGTCGACTCCACCACTCGCGCGGCCAGCATTCCGCCCGCGGGAGCGGTCGCGTGGTAGACGACGTTCTCGGTCAGCTCGTCGAGGCAGACGCGCAGCGTGCCGGGCGTCTGCCCGTGCGCTCCTGCGCGCTTGACGAGATGTTCGACGACGTGCGGGACGATCCGTCGCAGATCCTGGTGCGAGCTGAAGGGCTCCGCGAACGACGCCTCGTCGATCTCTGTCGCAGGTCCGGCGATCTGCGACATCTCGATCGTGCGGTCGCTCAGAAGCCCGGTCTTCTCGGCGTGCGTGAGCGCGGCCGCCAGCCAGGCTGCGGCGGGCGCGGACAACGAGACGACTCGGCGCAGATCCAGCCCCAGGGCGACGGGGGCGCGGAGCTGGGCGAGCGGATCCAGCGCCACCAGCAGGCGCTCGAGGCCGCGGAGGTCGTAGCGTCCGGTCAGCGCGATCCGAAGCGGCGGGCAGTCGTTTGAGCAGTCAGGCATGACGCTCTCCGCGTGTGGTCTCGGACGGGATGTGATCGGGCCGCCGGCGCTCGTAGAGCCGGATCAGCTCCGAGAGCGGGATGATCAGGCCGCTGGAGAGCGTCAGCAGCGTTCTGAACGTGGCGTTGATCTCGCCCCGCTCGATCGCGCCGACGTAGTTGCGATGCAGTCCGCTGTGGAAGCCGAGGCGCTCTTGTGAGAGGTCGCGGCGAGCACGCAGCTCGCGCACCGCGCGACCGAGCACAAGGTGTTCGACCGAGACGACCAGTCTCGAAGTACGCTTGTCAGGCATAGGAGCTAAGCCCTCCTGTGTAAGGCCCGGGTTTGGTGTTTGCCGCACCGGCCCGGGCCGCTTATGTTGTGAAACGAACTCTATGAGTTTGCGTGCGCAGTTCCAACGCGCACCTGCACCAATTCAGCAGAGACTTTGCAACAAATCTGCAGAGCCGACAGGCTCGCGAAGCGTCCGGTCTACTAGTAGCCGACGACGGCGAAGCGCACGCCGTCGCAGTAGCGGCGCAGCTTGAGCGAGATGCTCGCTCCCGCGCCGCGGTTCTGGCCGCTGGGGACGTAGGCGATGTGGGCTCTCCAGGTGCGGCGCGCCATCGCCATCGGCCACTCATCGCGATCGTAGCCTGGTCTGGTCGGCCAGCCTCTGAGTGCTCTGGCGCGGCGTTCCTCGGCGCCGGCGCGGTTGATCCGCAGAACGCGCGGCCAGCCTCCCGCGACCGCCGTCTTGATATGGGCGAGCACCGCTGGGTATCTGGTGGAGCTGATGCCGACCTCGACGACTCGCCTGCTGCGCTCGCAGCGCGGGGCCGCTCTCCTCCCCAGCGTCGTTTCCCGCTCTTCCTGCACATCGGCGCACGGGCACGACAACGACTCGCAGAACAGCCCGTCCTGATCGCCGTCGACGGTGTCGCCCGCATGCTGCGCCTCGGCCTGGGTCGCGTAGTCGGAGCAGGTCGCGCTCGGCCGCGCCGACGGTGCAGCGACAGCACCCGATGAGGCGGCGAGCGCGATGAGCAGGACCGCGGGGAGGGGAAGGATCGGTCGTCTCATGGCGCGCGCACGCTAGTCGACCGTCCGGTCGTCGTCGAGCATCAGCTCCAGGTGCGCGGTGTCCGCGCGTAACTGCGCAACGCGACCTCGACGCCGCGAGCCTCGTTCTGGTGTGGCAGCTGTCGCAGCAGGCGCCGAAGGTGCTCGACGGTGTCGCGCTGCAGCCGCCGCTCGCCGGCGACACGCCGCACCCAATGCTCGCCCCACCGCAGAAAGCGCGGATCCCTTACGTCGGCCAGGACGACCACGATCGCCAACGCCTCTTCCAAGCCGACCGGTCTGAGCGCCTGCGCAGCGAGAATCATCGCCTCGACATCCCGAGCACGAATCGCCCTAGTGAGCGGATCAACCGACGGCACGAACACATGTTCGCATTTGGCGATCATGGTCGCGCGCCAGCCCGTCGATCGACGGGTAGGGGCCGGTCAGCCGCAGGCCAGAGCAGCGCCGCGGCGCTGGCGTCCATCGCACTCCGTGCATCTAGTCTGTCCTGGGCTTCAGGGTTCCATCTGCCGGGTCGGCGGGCGTTCTGCGGCGGGGGTTGATTCTCGCGGGTTTCCGCCCCAACTCACGCGAGTCCTCCTGGCGGTCGTTCGGGGCGGTGTCAGACGAGGAGAACGTGATGGGACTGATTGTGATCGGGGCCAACACCCACAAGCGCACGCACGCGCTGGCAGCGATCGAGCACAGCACCGGCCAGCTCGTCGACGAGCGCGCGAGCTCACGGTCGACCACGACGGCCATCGCGCCGCGCTCGCCTGGACACGCCCCCTCGACAATGGCAACGAGGTGGCTGGGCGATCGAGGACTGCCGGCACGTCTCCGGCCACCTGGAGCACGCGCTGCAGCAAGCCGGCGAACGAGTCGTGCGCGTGGCGCCGCGGCTGACGGGACAGATCCGACGCGGCGAGCGAGAGATCGGCAAATCCGACCAGATCGACGCCCGCGCAATCGCGCGCGCCGTGATCCGCGAGGGCGTCGACCGGTTCCCGACCGCGTTCCTCGACGAGGCCGCGATGGACGTGCGGCTGACCGATCACCGCGCCGAGCTGACTACCGAACGTACCCGCCTGAGCAACTGGCTGCGCTGGCATCTGGTCGTGCTCTGCCCCGACGTGGAAGCGACGATCCGGGCCCGCCAGCTCGACGATCGTCGTCAGCTGGACCGGATCGCCCGCCGCCTGCGCGCACTCGAACGCTCGGCGCGAGCGCGGATCGCGCTCGATCACGTCGCGCGCATCCGCACGCTCACCCGCGACGCTGCCCGATCAAGCGCGAGCTGCACCACCTCGTCGCCGCGCACCGGGCCGAGCTGCTCGCGAGGTCGGCTGCGGCCCGATCGTCGCCGCTACGCCGATTGGCCACACCGCCGAGCGCCGAGCTGTTCGCCACCGACGCCTGCTTCGCCCGTCACGCTGGCGTCGCACCCGTCCCGGCATCCTCCGGACCCCGAGAACGCCACCGCCTCGACCGCGGCGGCGACCGCCAACTCAACCGCGCTCCACGTCATCGCCATCACCCGCGCCCGCCTGGACCCCGCCACAAGCGACTACCTCGCCCGCAAACAAGCCGAAAGCAAGACCCGCACCGAGCACTCCGCTGCCTCAAACGACTCCTCGCCCGCCGCTACCCCGCAATCCTCAGCAGACCACGCTTGACATAGGAGCAACACCTGGTCGGACTACCGATGCGTCCACGGTTGCGCCCTAGTTCCCGCTTCCCAACCAACCGCCCTGATCTTCAAGCTCCACGCCGTGCGCGCTCACACATCTGGCTGGTGCTCATCTCGTGTAGCTTTCTGTCAAGACGCGCCACTGGCCGTTAACCGGATCGATGTAGGAGCCGGTGGCCATACACTGGACATCTGAGACGCAATCAACGCCGCTAAGCTCGCTCCAGGGACTCCCAACGACGTCGCTGGCAACAGAGACACTCCAGCTTCTTCCATCCCAGTGCATCGCAGCCGTTCTTAACCCGCTGCTGCCCACGGACATGCAGCTGACGACAGATCCGCACGAAACATCTTGCACCGCCACGCCGGTATTAGGAAGAAGGGACCAGGCTGTGCCGTTCCAAAGGTAGGAGACGCGAGCTCCGGTGCCGGACGTCGTTCGGTATGAGCCGACCGCAACGCAGTAGTTCACCGTAGCGCAGGAAACACTATTGAGTCGACTAACTCTTCCGTCGTTGTCACTCGGACTAGGAGGACTACTGATCGTCCATACGATTCCGTTCCAGTGGACAGCTAAGAATCTGGCGCTGTTGTTGGCAATATAGAACCCGACTGCTGTACACGCTGACCCAGAAACGCAGGACACTCTCGCGAGATTCGACGTAGTTGCGCCGCTAGGAAGCGGGGTGTTACCTACACTCCACGCCGTGCCATTCCAACGCGTAATGAGCATCTTAGTATTGTATGAGGCGTCGCCATACTGCCCAACCGCTACGCATTCACTTGCTGACACGCATGAGCTCGAATGCAGCCATGCGCTTGTAGAGCTGGGCGGTCTAGGCACCATCTGCTCAGTCCATCTTCCCGATTCCCAGTGCACAGCTACTGGAACCGAGGGAGAATTGCGAGTACCTACAGCGATACAGAATGAGCTAGTCGGACACGAGACATCCTCCTGATACGCGACTCCCACCTTGTGGATGGCCCAGTCATCGACGCTCCACCGCTCGGCTATAGGGACGGCGTCAGCGACGCTACTGGTCGATTCGCCGATACTCATGCAAGTGACGCTTGTAGCGCAACTGACTTCCCTGAGACGAGTATCAGCTGCGCCTTCGGACTCATTTACGGCGGCTCGAGTCCGCCAGCCCGCGTTGATGTCTTCGAGCTGTTCGGTCAGCACCCGCTGTTCGCCAAACAACGTGATCTTATCTCCGACCGTCATACATTGATTGCTACTCGGACAAGCAATTCCCCATAACCGCGCTGCATTTGCGAAGAACGGTTGCACCGGGGACTCCAAGTTCCATGAACTCCCATCCCAGACGAAGGCCCGCGCGTATTCGACGTTTGCCCCCATTCTCTCCGACCCGACGGCGACGCAATAGCTAGAGGCAGCGCAATCGACCCGTCGCAGCTCTCCCGTGGCAGGGACAGTCGTAGAGTTCCAGAGGGATCCGTTCCACCGCAGCGCGAGAGTACTCTGAAGTCTGCCACTATCGACGTAGGTTCCCACTGCGGAGCAGCTCGTAGTAGATGCGCACGAAACGCTGCGCAGATCGAGACTGAGCGATCCGCTCGGACTCGGCGACGACTGCATCGCCCACGAACCCCCTGCCCATCGCTGGATCATCGTAGTCGGTGCGCCACTTCTCGAGACGTAGTCGCCAACCGCAACGCACGTGGCGGTATCGGGACATGAAACACCGGCGAGCCGTACGTCCGTTCCGCCGGTTGGACTTGTCGGAAACTGCGTACTCCAAACGCCTCTACTAAGCCGAACGGCAAATGGTGACGTCGTGCCGTAGTACCCGACGGCCGTGCATGTCTGAGTATCAGCGCACGAAATATCCCAAAGATAATTTACTGATACTGAAGGATTCGGGACGGTTTGGAGAGACCAGGTGGTACCGTTCCAAACGACCGCGAATCCTCTGATGTTTGCCGAGGTGGTCGAGTAGGTGCCTACTGCGATACACCATGAGGCCGTTGGGCAGTCGACCGACAGGAGCTTGGAATCGTATGTGCTGGCCGGGGTCGGTACACTGCGCGTTATCCAAGCTGTTCCGTCCCACTCTTGGGCGAACGGCCGCTGGAGTCCTCCTCCGATGTTCCGAGCGCCTACAGAAATGCAGTTTGCATCGGTCGCGCATGATACGTCCCAGGAGACTCGGTGCACAAATGGGTCTGGCTGAGGCGTGGACTTAATATCCCACGTGATGGTCGCTGCTGCCGTCTCCGCAAGGAGACCCATGCAAACAAGCACCAGAAGTGTGGTTACAGCTTGAACTCGCGCCATCACGCCTCCTCATACCTCGAAGCCTACGGCACGGTAAACGGTTTTTTGGTACATTGCAAGCGAACTAGGACCAGTCTCCAGGGTTAGTCATCACTAACCGGCAATCGTCGTCATCGACCGCGGCGGGCCGCTTGTTGCAGCCAGGTCGCGACGGTCCGAAGTTCGTGGCCGAAGGCGAGTTCCATGCGGGGGTCGAGATGGTAGCCATCGTCGAGTTGCTCCCGCCAGTGGGCGAGCGCAGCGAGCTGTTCTGCAATCAGGCTGTCTACGAACGGGTCCATCGGCAGATATCTAAGTTCGTGCGGATAACGGGTGCGGAGTAGTTCGATCGCGCGGGCGTGCCGCTGTGGAGGCAGCCACGGGGAGTCCGTCACCTGCGGTGGCGGGTCTGCTGGTTCGGAAGGTGTGTTTGGGCGTCGGAGCCGGTCCTCGATGGCCGTGCCTCGATCGAGCAGTACGGCTCGGAGGAGCCGAGCTGCCGTAGTGGCCTCCGGTTCATGAGATCTCTGCGCGATCTGAGCCAGCGCATCGCGCTCGCTGGCCGAGATGGTGAGTTGCAGCCGGGGAGCCCGTCTGGCCGCCGTCATCGGTCCCGCTCGATGGCGTGGTTGGGCGTCGGCAATGTGGGTCGACGTGACGGCTGTGGCGCAAGCCGCGCGACGCGCAGATCGTCTACCGGGTCGCTGGGCGCGCGTACGGGATCGTCAAGCTCTGCCGCCAGCGAAGGCGCTTGAGCGCGGCTGGCGCTCATGCGGGCAGAGAGCTGGCGCAGCCGGTCGGTGTCGTCCGCGCCATCGAGGTCTTCGCGCGCCAGGTGCCAGTCGACGCCGTTGGTGGCGCGGGTGCTCTCGACGTAAGCGGTCTCCTGCGAGGTCTGCCAGCCGCCGGTGACGACGACCGAGCGGCGGACGGTTGCACCTTGCTCCCGAACGACGTGGGTCGCGTACCCGAGTCTGACGGCGCCGAGCTGGTGGGCGTCGAGCTGAACGAGGCGGTTACCGCCGTCGAGCCGCACCGCCAGTCGCTCGCGGTCGATCGTCTCGATCGCGCCGCGCTGGCCGTTCTCGACGCGGGCGCCGCCGTCGCGGGCGGGCATTGACTCGGTCCAGATGACGCGGTCGCCGGCGCAGAGTTGATAGCCGGCGGGGTGCTCGACGCCGTGCGTCGAGAGTTCGCTACGGCCGCGGCGAAGTGCTTGGATGCGGAGGTTGAGGTGGTCGATCTCGGTGTTGCTGGCGTCGCTCATCAGCGCGACCTGGTGGTGGCCGTGTTCGGCGGCGAGCTGGTCATAGCGGTGGGCGGCGGCTTCGAGCGCCTCGTCCCGGGTATCGGTCAGGTGCAGGTGGCCGCGGTCGCGGTAGAAGGCGAGCGCGGCGTCGGCGTTGCCGTTGCGGAGCGCCTGCCAGGCGTCGCGTTCGGCGGGGTCGCTGGCGCGGTGGATGGTGTGCAGCTCGGCGGTCGGCAGGTGGTGGGTGAGGCGTTCGAACATGCCGCCGGCGCCGATCGCCGGGAGCTGACGGGGGTCGCCGATCGCGACCAGCGCGCCACCGTGCTCGGCGATCAGCTTGGTGAGGCGGTGCAGGCGGTCGGTGTCGCCCATGCCGGCCTCGTCGACGTAGACGGTTGTGTCAGCGTCGAGCTGGAGGCGGCCGCGCTCGGCGGCGGCGATGAAGCCGTCGATCGTCTTGACGCGGCCGACGAGCGCGGGCGCGCTCTCGCCGAGCCGCTGCGCGGTGCGGCCAGCGACGGCGACGCCGTAGACGCGGCGGCCGGCGGCCTGCTCGGCGTGGGCGGCGGCGTCGATGACGAGGCCTTTGCCGGTGCCGGCCGGACCGACCAGGACGGCGGCGCGGCCGGGGCCGGTGATGCGTTCGATCGCGGCGCGCTGCTCGTCGCTGAGAGGTGCACCGATCCGCTGCTCGACCGCCGTGATCCCGACGGCGCGTGCGCGCGGTTCGATGCGGCGCCGTTGATCGGCGGCCATCGCGGTCAGGTTCGTCTCGATCGCGGTCTCCGCGGCGCGGACGGTCGCGGACGTCATGCGGCCGTCGGCGAGGTCGAGCACGCGGCCGGACCGCCGCAGCGCGTCGGTCGCGTCGAGCGCGTCTTGGGCGGCGAGTCCGTGGCCGGCGGCGGCCTCGAGTGCGACGGTCCGCAGCTCGGGCTCGTCGAAGGTTGCGCGCTTGGCGGTGACGTTGCGCTCGACCGTGGTGGCCCAATTCGCCGTCTCCGCGGACGCCGGCGCGGAGGCTGAGCGCAGCCGAGCAGCGCGGCCAGTGTCGAGGCCGTGCGGTGCGGCGGTCGCTTGCCAGCTCGCGTCGAGCTCGTGGCGGGTGTGGGGGATCTTGCTGCTGCGGGTGGCGATCGCGAGCGCGCGCAGCTCGCCGCGCTCGGGTGCGCGGCCGTGCTCTGCCCGGAACGCGCGGGCGGCTTGCTGGACTTCGGCGGTGCGTCTAGAGAAGGCGGCCTCGACCTGCTCCTCGACGCCGCGAATGCGGAAGTAGCGGCCATTGACGCCGGCCGGGTCGATCGCGTAGCCGAGGTGGCGGAGGTGGTCCGCGAGCTGGGCGCGGTAGAAGGCGCCGCCTTCCCGCGCGACGCGCAGTACGGGTCGGGACCGCACGGCGGTGACGGTGCCGTCGTCGCGCTCGACGCTGGTGATGACGACGTGGCTGTGGATTTGCGGGTCGGGGGCGCCGTCGCCGACGCCGCGCGCGGTCGTGTGCAGGAACTCGGCCGCGTGCACGTGCGCGGCCTTCGCTGGGGTCGAGGATCCGAGGGCCGGATCCCACCTCGCTGTCAGCGGCACCATCTCGGCGAGGTAGCCGACGGCCTGTTCGACGGCGGCGCGGTGTGCCTGTTCGATCTCCGCGCGCTGGTCGGGGTCGCCGAGCGCCCATGCGATGCTGACCGACTTCGGCGCGCTGAAGGTGACGTCGATGCCGGCCGCGCGCGTCCCGTCGGGGCCGGCCGCGCGGAGGAAGTTCTCGGGCTGGCCGGGGCAGCGGCCGGCCATCAGCGCGCGCAGCTCCTCGGCGGCGACCGGCCCTGGTGCGACGCCGACGCGCCCGAGCGCGTGCGGGTCGCCGAGCCAGCGGCCGGGTGCTTCAGTTGGGAGGCCGTCGCGGCCGAGGTAGTAGTCGCCCTGCTCGGGGGCGACGGTCTTGCCGTCGAGGTACTCGGCGTAGTCGGCGCCGGTGGAGGCGGGGATGCTCGCCGCGGTCATCACGTCGATCGCCGCGTCTGCGCGTGGGCTTCCTTAGCGGAGCGGGCGCCTTCCCACTCCCACCACAGCGGCAGGTGGACTCTGGCGGGCAGGTCGCGGCCGTGGACGACGACCGCCATCCCCTCGCCGAGACGGAGCAGGTCGTCGCTGTCGAGTTTGTTGCGGCGCTGCTGCTGGCGGGTGACCGACCGTGGTGGACTCCACCGATCGGCGGTGTAGCTGGTGTGGGTGGCCTGCTGTTCGCCGAGCAGGTGGACGAGGTCGTCGCGGGTGGTGCGGTCGAGGACCGGTCCGAGGACTTTGCGGACGTGGAGGTTGGCGAGGATCGTGTCGGCGTCGGCGCCGTAGCGGTGGCGAAGCTGCGCGAGCGACTGGTAGACGAGCATCCAGCGCACGCCCCAGCCGCCGCTGACCGCGAGATAGGTCGGCAGCTTGGCCAGCGGTGTCAGCTGGGCGGCCTCGTCGACGATGAACTTCAGCACCGGCAGCGTGCGCGGGTCGGCGGCGTGCTGGGCGTTCAGCTCGCAGGTGCGCAGCAGCTCGCCGACGATGCCGCCGAAGATCGGCGCCAGGAGGTCCTGCTGGCTGTCGGGCGCGATCAGATAGAGCGTGCCGCCCTCGGCGACCAGCCGCGCGGGGTCGAATTCGTGGCGGTCGTGGTGCTGGACGTCGGGCAGCCGGTAGGCGCTGACGAGCTGGGCGGCGGATATGAGCAGGTAGGAGCGGGCGCGCTCGTCCTGCTGCTGCACGTCGGCCAGCGCCGCCGCGGCGCGGTCGGCGCCGTGCTGCTCGACGATCTGGCGGGGCGGGTCGAGGCCGTCGATGCCGCCGCGCAGCCAGGCGAGCACGTCGGCCATCGGCCGGCGGTCGAGCGCGGCGGCGTGGAGCAGGGCGGGCAGCAGCGTCTCGACGGCCTCGCGGTTGTAGAAGCGCGCGCCGCTGGAGCTCTCCGACGAGGGCGCCGCGGTGGGGTCGGCGTCAAAGATCCACTGCGCCATCGCCAGCGCCCCGTGCCACGTGCCGCAGGCGGTCAGCGGCGTCCAGCCGCAGGAGGTCAGCTCCAACGGCTCAAGGTCGCTCATCGGGGCGAAGATCCACACCGGCCCGTGCCGGCGGCGCAGCTGGAGTGTGTGGAGGACGACGTCGAGCTTGGTCGACATCGCGACCAGCGGCCCGTCATGGGCGCGGATCTGGGAAATCAGGTCACGGACGGTCTTGCCCGCGCGCGACGCGGCGAAGGTGCCGAGATGCATCTCAGGTCCCGAGCGGACCTCGGTACCGCGCAGCCGGCCCAGCAGCCACGCGTCGCCGGCGACCGGTTCGCGCGGCTCGCGCAGCAGCCGCCGCAACAGGACGCTGAACGCGACTCGCCGTCCGCTCGAACGCGACCGGTCGCGCGGTTGCAGGTGCAGCCAGTCGCGCGGTGTCGCCCACGCGCGCGGGGTCACTTGCCGTCGCGGGCTCCACGTCGGCGCGCCGGCGTGCGACTGCCCGCGCCAGCGGTCGACGCGCAGCCACGCGACGAACCCCAGCGCGCCCGCGGCGAGCGTCAGCAGCGCGTCGACGAAGAGGGCGAACGCGGTCGGCGGCAGCTCGTAGGCGGCCCACGCTCGTGCCGGTGTGCTGCCGGCCAGTGCTCGCAGGCCGCCGGCGAGCACGTCGGCGGGTGCGATCAGCGCGGGCTCGCCGTGCAGCAGTGACCACACCAGCAGTGGCCAGGCGACGAGCGCGTAGCCGCCGACGGCCGCAAGTGCTGTCGCGGCGGCCAGCATCAGGTGATGCCAGCGGGTGCTCACCATCTCCGGTCTCCCATCAGAGGTGGGGGACGGCGTAGACCTCGAGCACGGCCGCCGCCACGATCAAGGCGAGGAAGCCGGCGGTGACCGCCAGCAGCCGCCCGCGTGCCGGCTCGCGCTGGCAGGCGAGCGTCCATGCGGTCGCGACGAGCGCGAGCGCCGCCCATTCGAGCGGGAGGTGAGGGAGGAAGGGAACGAGCGCCGAGCGGCCGATCCCGATCGCCGCGCCGACGATCGTCGCGTTCATGAACAAGAAGACGGCGATGAGCGTGCTGCCGAGCGCTCGCAGCTCCTTGTCGCGCGCGGCGCCGAACGCGATCGCGACCAGCGGCCAGATCGCGACACGGACGTTGTGCGCCGCGGTCGAGACGACCAGCTCCGTCGATGGGACGGTGTGCGGGTAGAGCGTCAACCGGGTGCCGATCCAGAGATCGGCGAGCAGGTTGAACGGCGTCAGCATCGCGAAGACGACGGCCGAGGTCAGCGTGCAGAGCCACAGCGCCGCGTAGGCGGCGATGAAGGTCTGTACGGCATTCCAGCGGCGTATGTCGATCGGCGTGGAGCGCGGTCTGGGAGCGGTGGCGGTCATGACTGCGGCTCCCAGCGGCTGACGGCCCAGCCGCCGGCGAGACGCTGGACGGTGGCGAGGGTGACGTGGTACGACGGCCGCAGTCCGTCGTACATGCGACTACCTGTCGTCTCCTCAACCGTGACCAGCACGTAGGTCCGCTCGCTCGCGCCTGCGCGCTCACGCGTTCCTGCGGGCGTGGGCAGGGTGCTGAGGCCGACGACATGGCCGCGGTTGGTGACTCTGCCGCGCCGCAGTTCGTAGTCGCCGGGCGTGCGCGCTGCGGCGCGTGCGTTCATCGCCGACGCCTGGCCGACGGCCATCGCCGCCAGCCGCCGCTGGATGCTTGTGAGGGTGCGGTAGTCCCAGTTGACGTAGAGCGCGGCGAACCGCCGCACCGCCGCGGTCGCGGTCGGCGAGAGGTCGGCGACGGCGGCGGGTTGCTGGCCGTTGCGGCGGATGACGATCTCGTTGGGTGTGGTCGTGACGGTGAGCGCCGATTGTTCGGCGGTCGGGTCGTTGAGTGGGTCGTTGATGCCGCAGCCGCTGACGGCGATGGCGGCGCTGGTGAGCGCGACGGTGGTCGAGGTGCGTCGTCGTTGCATGCCTACAGTCCTTTCGGGTGGCGGGGTGTGAAGCTGAGGTCGTCGCGGCGGCCGGTGTGCCAGCCGATGCCGGCCGCGCCCTGCTCGCCGGTGACGGCGTTGTGGGTGTCCCAGCGCAGGCCGGCGACGTAGGCGTAGACGTGGCCGCCGTTGGCGAGCACGCTGACCCAGCGGCCGTAGCCAGGCTCGCCGAGGGAGGCGGCCATGTCGCCGGAGGCGGGGGTGTAGCCGACGTCGACCAGGCGGGCGCCGTAGAGCAGGAACGAGATCGAGGAGGAGCAGTCGTAGGCGGGCATCACCTGTGACAGCGGCGCGCCGTGCGCGCCGCCGTACAGGTAAGGCTTGCCGACGAGTTGGTTGCCGGCCGCGATGATCTGCTTTACCGCTCGCGGCGCCCGCTCCGGGGCCGCGGCGTGGCCGTTGGGCAGCAGCCGGGCGCGATGGCCGGGCGTCAACGGCAGCGGGCCGCTGCCGCCGGTCGGGATCCGCATCGCCGCGCACTCCTGCGCCGTGACCGCGGACCCGCCGGATGGCGGGCTATCGGGTGTCTCGCCGAGCACCGGGCCGGCGCCGGTTCTGGGGGCGAGCGCGATCCGGACCTCGTCTTTGCTGACGCCGAGTTGGTCGGCGACGGGGACGAGCAGGTCGATGCGGTAGCGCTCACCGCTGGCGGTTGTGTCGGCACCCTGGCCGTAGCCGACGTCGCGCTTGTAGACGATCGCGCTACGAGTGCCTTTGGCGACGCGCAGCGCCGTCATGTACGGCAGCGCGCCGACCGCGTTGGCGTCGTTGAAGCGGAAGGTGCGGGTGTTGGCGGGGTTGGTGGTCGCGGTGGAGAGTTCGGCGAAGGTGTCGGGGTGTTGGGAGAGGTCGCTCTGCGCTGGGTCGGGCACGCCGCCGGTGCCGTCGCTGAAGCGCGTCGCACCGGTCCGGTACCAGCGGCCGGGCTCCATCTGCAGCGGCTCGTGGAAGCGGGCCCGGGCACCCGGGCTAAGCCCGGCCGGCAGCCCGCCGCCGACCGCGACGCTGCCGGCGTCGACGGCTTCGCCGCACGCCTCGGCCGCCGCCTGGCGGTGGGAGCCGATGACCGAGACGACGGCGGTGATGAACAGCAGCGGCACCATCACGGTGACCAGCGCCAGCAGCGCGAGCAGTTCGCGGCCGAGTCGCCGTCCTGCGATCGTCGCGATCACGCCCGCGGCGCTCACGACGGCTCCCGCTGGGCGGTGTCGTGCTGGGCGTGCCAGTCGGGGTCTGCGAGGAGCTTCAGCGCATCCCAGGCCGCTTCCCAGCCTTCGCCGCCGGCGTGGCGCAGCGCGAGGCGTCGCAGTGGCTCGTCGCCGATGGGGTCGGAGGTGCTGCGCCAGTACTCCAGCGGTCCGACGGCGATCGTCACGACCCCTTCGCCGCGGCTGCCGTTCTGGAGGTAGGTCTGGCTGTAGCCGCGCTTGACGGTTTCCAGCGCGGCGATCTGCTCGATCGCCGCGGCTGAGAGTCCGAGTGGCTCGCGCAGCGCTTCCAGCGGGCCGCTGCTGTGACGCAGGATGAACCGCAGGGTGCTTTGTGAGATCAGCGCCTCGGCTTCGGGGCCGCGGTAGTCGTCGAGTTGTTGGGAGATCGCGATCAGCCACAGCGCCAGGTGGCGGCTGCGGCGCGCCAGCTCGTTGACCCAGCGGCCGGTGGAGGCGCGCCGCACGAGCTTCCAGACCTCTTCGAAGACGAGGAAGAACTTGCCCGCCCACGGCAGCGACGGGTCGCCGTCACCGGCGAGGAACCGTTCGCGTTCGGCCTCGACCTGGCGGATGATCGCCTCGCAAATGACGAACAGCGCGGCGGGCGCTTCGCTCTCGGGCAGCCGGCGCGTGTCGTAGACGACCAGCGGTGCATCGACGGCGACGGTCGTCGGCTCGTCGCACAGCCACGCGTAGGGTCCGTCGCCGACGTAGTTGTGCAGGCTCTCGGCAAGCAGCCGCAGGGCGCTGGCCAGCTCGGCCGATCCTTCTTCGCGGGCGAGGTGGTGGCGGCGCAGCAGCTCTTCTTGCAGCAGCGTCTCGCGCGGGGTCTCGCCGCTGATCGCGCAGCGGCGGTAGACGCCGCGGATCGCGAGGCCGAGGAGGTTCTCTTCGAGTTTGCCGAGCGAGCTGCTGGTGTTGTCGGCGTCGGTCAGCAGCAGCTCGTGCAGCGCGATCAGGAACGCGACCTTCTCAGCGGTCGGCTCGCCGTCCCATGGGTTCACGCGGTGCTCGCCCGTGCCGCCGTCGACCCGCACGGTCGCGGCGCCGGGGATCGTGGCGGCGGCGAAGTCCCAGTGGCCGGAGCGGTCGATGATCGCGCCGCGCGCGCCGTCGGCCATCGCGCGGCCGACGAGGAGGCTGACGAGCATCGTCTTGCCGCCGCCGGACTGGGCGCTGACGATCGCGACGTGGTTGGGATGCTCGGTGTCGAACGGGTCGATCCAGACCAGCTCACGCCCAGGCTGGGCGTAGCCGAGCGGGATCGCGGTCGGGCCCTGAGGCGAGCCGGAGCCGGCGCCGATCAGCGGCCAGGAGTCGGCGGCGTTGACGGACAGGTACTTGCGTCCGCGCTTGGGCGGGTCGATCCCGAGCGGCAGCGTCGCGCGCCACAACGCGACCTGCGCGAAGGGGCTGTCGTTGACGACGGCGTCAGTGGCGGCGGTCAGCTCGCGGTAGGTCGCGCGCAGCTCCTCGCCGAGCCGCTCGACGTCGCCGCCGGGCTCGCGCATCGCCAGGTAGGCGCTGAGGTCGTAGACGGTCGCGGCTGCTTGGCGCTTGAGCGTGGCGGTGACCTCGCGCGCCTCGTCCTCGGCCTCTTCGCGGTCGGGGTCGACGAGCTTGCCCATTCGCTCCTGGCTGCGGTTGCTGGCCCAGAGCTGCTTGTAGCGCCGCTTCTGCCGCGACCGCTCGCGCAGCCGGTCGCGGCCGTGGAAGTGGACGGCGAGCGTGAACGGCAGCGGCGCCAAGGCCAGGTACTGGATCCAGCCCAGCCAGGTCTCCTCGGGCACGCTGCCGAGCCGCACGACCTGCTCAACGTCGCGCGCCCACCGCAGGTGGCTGCGCGCTCGCGCGTCGAGCGGCTCCTGACAGATCGTTCCCTTCACAATCCGGTTCACCGCCCGTGCCTGCTCGACCGTCCGCGCCGCGCTCAGCGGCGGCGGCTCGCCGTGACGAGCGGACGGGGCGTCGTCGCCGGCGGCCGCGCGGCTCGGCGAGCAGCGCTCCCACAGCAGGTCGCTGATCTCGACGGCCGCCAGCGGGCGGGCGTGCAGCCGCATCGCCTGCAGCCCGGCCAGCACCGAGGCGAGATAGCGGTCGTGCTCGTCCAGGGCGCTGTCCAGCTGCGCCGCAGTCAGCCGCAGCGCCCGCGCGCGCCGGTCTGGACGCGGACGCGCGGCGGCCGGCGGCCGCAGCGGCGTGAAGACGAAGTAGCGGACGCGGGTGGCCGGCACGCGCGGCACGTGCTCCAGCAGCGAGTCGACGCGGCTGTGTCCCAGTCGCCGCACCGCCTCGCCGAGTTCGGCCCGGCCGTGGCGCTCCAGGTGCGCTCCGACGCGGCTGCTGGCGGCCTGCTGCTGATCGGCGAGCCGCTGCGCGTCGAGCGGCTGCGAGTGGACGTAGAGCGAGAGCGACTGGCCGGCGGGGATGCGGGCCAGCAGCTTGTGCACCTGCGCGGCGAGTTGCTCGACCCGCTGCTCGTCGAGCACCAGCGTGTTGAGCGGCTGGACTTCGTGACCGGCGACGACGCTTCCGTCGGCCAACACCGCGCGACCGCCGTCCTCGTAGCCGGCCAGCGGCACCAGCGTCCCGACCTGCGGCCGAGCCGCGCGCCGCGCACCCGTCCGCCGTGCTGGCCGAGACTCCCAGCCGACCACTGGCCGGCCCTTGGCAGCGAACCCCTTCCTCATCACCACGGGACCTCCCGGCCCGTCGGCTCGGTGACGGCCTCGCCGCGGCGCTCGGCTGACGCGACGACCAGCGCGACCGGCTCACCAGGCCCCGCGTCGAACGTCTTGCGAGCGACCAGGTGACGGGCGGCGTCGCGCAGCAGCTCGGCGGGCTCGACGCGGCCGGACTCGCCGAGCAGCCAGTAGATCGCCGGCACGCCGACCAGCAGCGTCCCGAGGAACCCGCCGACCTGGATGCCGACCTCAAGCGCCCGCAGCGCAGCGACAGCGCCGCCGCCGCCAAGCAGCAGCACCAACCACTGCCAGATCGTGAAGCCGTAGAACTTGTAGGGCTCGTCGAGCCGTCGCGGCGCAGGATGGAACACGTGTCAGCGCTCCAGTCGCTTCCGCGAACGGCGCGCCGGCACGACCGGCGGTCCGACACGCTGCGGTCCCGGCGTCCCGTCCTCCCACGCAGGCGAAGACGGCGGCATCGACGCAGGCACCGTTCGGCGCGAAGGTGTTGCAGGACGGGCCGCGGGGGCTGACGTGTGTGCGCTCGTTGGCGGTGCGACGCGCACCGCCCGCTCGGGCAGGAGCGCCTGCGGCGCCTGCACGACGAACCCCGGCGCCGACCGGCGCCGTGCGGATCTGGACGTCTGGCCCGAGCCCGTGCCCGTGTCGCGGATGTGCTGCCTGCGTCCGGAGGCGGACGGGGGCCGGCCAGAAGCGGTCCGTGGCGTGCCCGCGGGCAGCATGCCGGTATTCGGCGGTGGCACGTCAGCTGGCAGCGGCGGCCGCGTGGGCGACGGAGGGGCCACGCTCGACCGGTCGGCCGGCGGCGCGGGCGCGGGCGCGGGCGCGGGAGGTCTCGGCGCCGGTACCGCGGGCCGCGCCGCCGAACTCGCCGAATCGCGCGACGCCGAACCGACGGCACGCTCCGTGGCCGGCGATCTTCTCGAACTGCTCGGCGGTGCTTTCGGCGCGACGGCGCCCGTCGCTCTGATGGACGGCTTCGGCGTCGCGGCGCTCGGGGCCGGGCGCAGAGCGGCTGCGACCGCCGCGTCGGCGACCGCGCCGCTCGCCGCGCCGGTCGACAACGTCGCCCGCACGGCGTCGCCGACAGCATGGGCGCGCGCTCGAGCCCCGCCTACGGCCGTTGCCACCCCTGACCGTCCGCCGCTCGCGGAGCCGGAGTCGCGACGGAGGCCGACACCGCCTACAGGCGGTGTCGCCGCCGCGCTGACGCCCGCGACTGCGGGCATCAGCGCGGGGACGGCGGGCTGGCGGCGAAGCGCGGCCAGCGGCGTCACAGCCGCGCTGCCGGCCCGCACGCTGGCCCGCTGCAGCGTGGCGCGGGCCGCTGGGCCAGTCGCCGGCGGGCGGACGCCGCCCGCCGTCACGGGGACGCGGGTGCCGACCGACAACAGCGCAGCGGAGATCTGCGTGCGGACCGCGCCCCACAGCATCAGGGGCCAGCGGACCGCCAGCCACAGGATCACCATCGCCGCCGCGACACCGACGAACCGCGCACCGAGCTGGCCGGTCACGCCGCCCGACCAGTTGGTCATGTCGGCCACGAAGGCGCCGGCGGTCGTGAACAGCACGCACCACCCGACCGGCACCAGCGCCGCCGTCATGAGCGTGTAGCGCCAGGCCGTCCACAGGCCGTGCGTCTCGTCAACGACCGAGGCGACGATCGCCAACGGCGCCGAGACGAACAGGATCCCGAAGAGCACCAGCAGCGCGACGTTGGTCATGAACAACCCGACCGCGAGCAGCACCGCCGCGATGCCCAGCAGTGTCAGCAGGAGCCCGCTACCCGAAAGCAGCGTGCCGGCGAAGACGATCCCGACGGTCCGCTCAAGGCCCTGCCCGGCGGCCGGCAGGCTCAGCATCGCATTGGTGACGCTGTTGGTCAGCGCCACCGCGTTGTCGAAGAACGCTGGGTAGGCGACCAGCAGCAGCGCCGCGCGCACCGTACGCATCAGCGCCTGCTCAAACGACGCCGCCCGGCCCGCGAACTCGCCAAGCCACTGCTGCGTCCACGCCCCGACCGCCGCCAGCGACAGCAGCGGGATCGCGATCCACCGCATCCCCTCCGAAAGCCTCGCCAGCGTCGGCCACACGCTCGCGTCGGTCGGGTTCGGGACCGTAACCAGCCGCTTGAGCGCGTCGACCGATCGGTCGCGCAGCCAATCCGGTACGAGCGCGTCGAGGAACGCGCCGAAGAAGAACTTGACGACGTCCTCGACGATCTCCCTCACCGACGGGAAGTCGATGAACGCCGACACCGCGCCGACCGGCGTCACAGCCCCGGCTGGCGCGGGCAGGACGGCGAGCCCGCCCACCACGAGCACGACGATCAGTACCAGACGGCGGCGGGCGAGCATCCGCTCAGGCCACGAGCCCGGTGGCCGCGACGAGCATGAAGACGCCCTTGACGACCCGCAGCGTCTTCTCGTGCGCGCGCTCGTCGCCGTAGATGTGACCGGCGGCGAGGCCGAGAATAACGAGTACGAGCGTCGCGCCGACGAAGCCGAGCAGGTTGTTCGTCAACGTCTCGGCGACGGACCTGACCGATCTGATCATCGCCGCGTTGGCGCCTCTGCCGAACGCACCGGCAGCGTTGAGCGCCGCGACGCTCGGCGGCGCGGCCAGGTCGACGTCGCTTCTTGAACAACTGCTGACGACAACGGCCGCGACCAGCGCTGCCAACGGCGCGGCTATCGACGATCGAACAGCGGCGAGCCCGCCGCCGTGGCTGGCGGAAGAAAGAGCGAGTGACATGAGGTTCCCTTCGCTAGGGGTGTTCGAAGCAGAGTTCGCAAGGCGCCGCACGCTGTGGTGACGGCGCTGATGGGGCGCTGTGTGAGGTGGCGAGCGGTCGTCTGGGTGCGGGCGGCCTAGAAGCAACCCGAGCCGCGCGAGTCGGCGGCTTTCGCCGAGGCGGCGCTCTGCGTCTAGCCGTCGGGTGAGGACTCGTCGGACGCCGTCGGACGCTGTGGGCTCTGCGTGAATCCGGAGACACGGCGGCGGGCGAGGACTGAGGTCCGAGCGCCGGGGTGGGCGCTGGCCGCCGCTCTTGCGGTGCGCCTGCGCATGATCGGACCGTGACGATCGAGAACACCAGTCCGGCCATCGCGACAGCGACGGCGACTCGCGGATCGCGGACGGTGACACGTGCTCCGAAGCGTCGCTTCCGGTCCGCCGCAGGTCCCTTCCGCGGGCCGCCGCTGGTGGGCGTCTCGTCAACGTCGTGACGCTGCGGGACATCGACCGGCCACTCGCCGAAGGGCAGCGAATCCTCGGGGATCGGGTCCGGCCCTTTGGACGCCGGCCACCGTTGCTCGGCTTCGTCGTCGGCGATGTCGGATCCCGCCGGATCGATCTGGGGCGCTGCGGGGCGGGCGGTCACCGCCACGACGACGTCGCCGGTACGAGCCGCGGCGCCGGCGGCCGGCGCCTGGCCGATCACACGACCGTGACCCTCGACGACGGCAGCGTCGTGCTCGAAGGCCGGCAGGAGGCTCGCCTCGCGGACAATGGCTGCCGCCTCATCGGGCGCCAAGCCGACCAGCTCCGGGACCTTGATGATTCCGGCATCGCCGATTCTCAAATCGCCGCCCGGGGCCGGCAAGTCGCTCCTCACCGCGACCGCCACGGCGATGCGGCCAACAACACGATGAATGTGGTGACGTTCATGGCGGCCCTGAGGGCAGAACGCATCCTTTTTCGCCCCCCTAAGGCCGTGTTCTCAGCGATCGTCCGCTTTCACCCGTGCGACGAGGTCGCGACGGAAGCAAGGCCGTGACCGACGTCCATCGGAATGAAGGCTCAGGTCCCGGGTGATCGAGGGACCGGTCCGTCACACGGCTACCCTTCCTTCTCCGTTCGCGAGTACAGGACTGGTTCGGTGTCCACAGCTTGGTTCGATCTCGATGCGGTTCGCGCTTACGAGGACCGCGTTGGCACGTTGGGTACGGCCGAAGCGCGACGGGGATTTGGCCAGGAGCTGAGGCTGTCGAGATGGATCCCGGTGTGGTGGCATCATCAGGCCGCGCTGCTCGCGCCGTCGACGCAGCGAGGCTACGCGCGTCAGGTCCGAGATCGGCTGTTGCCCTACCTAGGCGATGCGCTCGTCGTGCAGCTCGACGTTGCCGCGCTGTCGCTCTGGGTCGATCTGATGCGAAGCGATGGACACCCGGCCATCCAGATCCATCGGGCCAGAACCGTCCTGTCGCGGTGCTTGCATCATGCGGCGCAGCGAGGACTGCTCCCGCAGGGCAACTTCATTCGGCTTCTCGATCCTCTACCCCGAACCCCCGTTCGTCGGCCTCGGCCGCTGTCGCCGGAACAGACGGAGCACCTGCGGGCCGCTCTCCTCGCCGATGACGGTCTTCGCGGACATCCGCGTCGCGGGTTGCGCTCGGCCACACTTGTCTCGGTGATGGCCTACGGCGGGCTGCGCCCCAGTGAGGCGATGGGCGCCAAACGTCACCACGTCGATCACGCCGCCGGCGGGATCTGGGTTACGGACGTGATGTCGACTGAGCATCGCATTGATCAGACCAAGACGGGCGAGCGTCGATTTGCTCGGCTTCCGAGACACGCGATGAGGGATCTTGAGCTCTGGATTTCGACGGGGCTCGTGCAGCCGCTGGGCTGGCTGTTCCCCAACAGATTCGGTGAGGTCACGCCCAACTCATATTCGAACTGGGTCCGCAGCCTCGGGCCCCTGCGCGCGGCGATGTTGGCGGCACACCCCGATTGGCGACCTGAGTTCGAGCGCTTCTCGCCTGGCGCTCTGCGGCACACCTGCGCCAGCGTCCGACTGCGAAGTGGCGATCCGATCGCGGAGGTCGCTGTGGACCTCGGACACTCCGCTGAGACGCTCATTCGCTGGTACGCGCACGAGGTGCGCGCAAGTCGCGGAGCTCCAGTAGAACCGCTCGACCAGCAGATCGGCCGGGCGCGGGAGCAGATAGGAACAGACTTCCTTGCGCGGCGTCTCTTCCATCTGCTGGATCCGAACAGTCGTCGCAGGCAGAAACGCACGACCCCGTCGGCCGGAGCGCAATTGCGGTTAGTCGGAAACCGGTTTGTCTGGAGTCGCCAGAACAGCGGCGAAGTCCAACAGGGGGATGTGATTTGATCGTTCGATGTCCCGCCTCTACCGCGAGCTCCTGGAGACGATCACAGCCGAGATCGTCGCCGGCGACCGGCAACCTGGCGAGATGCTGCCCAAGGAGACTGACCTCGCTGAGCAGTTCGAGGTAAGCCGCGGCGTCGCTCGGGAGGGAATCCGCGCTCTGCAAGAGCGTGGGCTGGTCGACGTCAAGCACGGCAAGGGCGCGACCGTGACTCCCGCGAACCGCTGGGACGTCCTGAGCCCAGATGTCCTCGGAGCCGCTTTGAGATCAAGACGAGCCAGCGGGATGATCGAGGCCTATCTCGAGAGCCGTCGAATCCTCGAGGTCCCGGCCGCTGAGATCGCGGCTAGGCGGGCCAGTGCGCAGCAGCTCGATGAGGTGCGCGCCGCGCACGAGGCGATGAGGAGAGCTGCGAGTCGTCGCTCGCCTCGCGCAGAGGAGCTGTTCCATGCCACAGATCAGCGATTTCACCAAGCGCTGGCGCGGGCGACTCACAATGCCGCGCTGGCACAAATGATCGAGCGAATCCACTCAGCAATCTACGCCGCGTGGTCGAGCGAGCTTCCTCTCAGAGAGCGCTACGCTCGTGCGATCAAGGAGCATCAGGCCATTCTCGACGCCGTTGTCGATGGCGACCCCGAGGCTGCGGGGTCGGCAATGCAGCAGCACCTGGAGATCCGCCGCCCATAGCGTGAACGCACGCTGGCAGGTAGCGAGAGCCGTCGCTCATCGCTTCGCAGTTGTCAAATCGGTTCCCGGCGGGCAGGGACCGGCCGAGCTGCTGACTGTCACCGAGGTCGCGACGCACTAGGCGGTACAAGCCGCATGGGTGTGTAGGCCAACACAAGCGCTGGCCCAGCGCGAACAAGCTCGGCAGCAGCCCCAAGGGCCAGGCGCGCTTCCATCAGCATCCCGGACTCCGCGACGCGCTCTGATCGCTGGTGTAGGTGGTGGGCGTCAGTTTTTAGAGTGGTCGAAGTTATGCGGGCAGGCTCTTTCGCGAGATCGACGCTGGGACCCTGACCGCGTAACCCTGACTCGTCTCCTACGGGTTGGCCGCGCGCCGAAACAAACGCGCGGCCAACGTTTCTCGCGGTGTCTACGGCCAGTAGCAGTAGACGCGACCACCGGACACGTAAGCCGTGACGCGGTTGTTCCCGTAGGTCCAGCGGCAGGTCGTCGTCCAGTCAACCGGTCGCGCCTTGTACCAGGCAATCGAAGGTCGCCCAGTCACGAACAGATCGCGGCAGCTGGTCCTCGCGCTGTTGTAGTGCGGATTGGCATAGATGCCCGCGTAGGACACCCGCGCTGGTGTCGACTTCGGCACTGTGTGCGCGCAGTACAGCCACGGGTCGGGCATGAGCCCAGCGCTAGCGGCGGTCGCCGGCGCGGGCAGGACGAACGACACGGCGAGGGTCGAGGCGGCGATCGCGCCGAGCCCGAGCCTCACCAGGGGGAGAGCCGACATGGCTCCTCCTTTGCTCGGCTTGACGCCCGCCTGCGCGTTTGGTCCGCTCCAGGGCTCTCACCCCCTGGACACGCTACAGGCGAGCGTGCAAGCAGTTCACCAATCCCTTCGCTAGCGCGGAGGGTTCGATCGAGTTTAGGCATGCCTCAACCTAGAGTCAAGGATCTGTAGATCAAAGTTCTGGTATTCCATATTTGGCACACAAGCGCTCAGCTCTCCTTGCGCAGACGGCACTCGCTCGCCATACTTTTTTGGTCGTTCGTCAGAGACGAGCGAATCACTTGCAGTTCACCAGTCCCAGCGAAGCCGCGGTCTCTCACCCGCGGCTTTGTTGCGCTAGAGCCGAGCTGCGCCCCTGACCTTCTGCACGAGTCTGTCGCCTCGCCTCTGACCCGGTCCTCGGCGCAGGGACACGCGCGTGGCGCCGATAGGTTTTGGTCCAAGATCCGCCGTTCTAGCGGTTTCGGACCAAAACCTCTACTACCTCGCGGCTGGGCTAACGAGCGGATTGCCCGGTGGCATCGGAGGTTCCGCGTCCGTTTGGACTCGACTGCTCGTCAACGGCGCATGGTTGTGGTCCAGGCGGCCGCAGGTCCGAGTCCCGTCGCTCACCGCTCAAGAAGCCCCTGTGACTGCGGGAGTTCTGCGTTTCAGGGACCGGCGTTGATCGTGGCGAGGCGATCCTCTCCAGCACCGGCTGGTTACTCGGCTGTGGGGCGCGCCGGTCCTTATGACTCCTGCTGGGCGGTCGAGCGGACGCTTCATCTGGGATCGCCTGTGCGTCGCAGCTCGATGAAGTCGGATGGCGCACCGAGTGAGTCGCGCAGGACGAAGACGCCGTTGACGACTGGCACGGCGGCGACCGAGCCTCTGGTGTGGACGAGTGCTGTACGGGTATGGTCGGGAGCTATGCCGACAAGCTGTCGTGTTTGCCTGCCGGGCGGAGCCCCTTCTGCCGGTGTGAAGGAGATGGTTCCGAATCCGTGCCCGATGGCCTGTTGTGTTCTGGTGCAGGTGGCAGCTATCCCTGGAGTCCACGGCACTTCCGAGACAACGCAGAGGTGGTCCATGCCGGGTACCAGCCAGTAGTTCCCCGGCACCGTCACGCGAACCCGTTGCGCCAGTGCCGGGTTCAAGCCTGCCTTGGTGGCTATTGCGAGACGTTGCGCATATGGAGGGAGGCCCTCGGGTCGTGTCCGCAGCACAGCGAAGCTGTGGCGCTGCGCGGGCGAGAGCCGCTTGAGCATACGCGGCGCAGACTGCGAGCTGAATCGAGCCTCCGTGCTACTAGGAGCAGCTGAATCGCACGATGCCAGACCTGCGAGGAGAAGCAGTGTGGCGAGTGAGCTGGCGCAGGTGCGCCAGCTCATGGTCGTAGTCGCCATCGCTCCGTCGAATCGAATCGTTTGTCTTGCGGTCAGCCGGTGTCTCCTTGGGCGACTGTGTTAGCTGCGGACCAACCAATGATCCGCGGCGTACGGACGGCGTAGGATCCAAGGTCCCATATCGCGACCGAGACCGCTGCGGGCGTGCAGGCTCCTCTAGCTATTGCGTTGTAGCCAACGCAGACGCCCGTGCTATTTCCGATGCCTGTGATTATCTGAAAATTGCGAGCGACGCCATAGCAGGTGTGGCTGCTGTTGACGGTTTGTCCATTGCAGAAGCTTGCTGCTGAAGCCGGCGGTGGTGATGTAAGCGCCAGTGCGACCAGCAGCGCTGTCATGCCAGCAGTGAACAGCGCAAGACGCTGAGTAGAAGTCCTAGTCATCCCTTGTCCCTTTAGTGCTTGATCTGCTCCGCGGCAGATAGGCCTAGTTTGTACAGCGATACTCGACTATCGCTGGGGAGTACCCAACAGATTGCTCGTCACCGGGCCTAGCCACAAGCTTGAGCAGCTCTCGGGCCTGCTCTTAACGCGCGCTGGACCCGGCCGAGCCTGATCGCGCGGGTTCCGACAAAGAACGAAGCGACTAGTGTGGCGAGCGAGCTGGCGCAGCTGTGCCCGAGTCGAACTGCTTGTTTTGCGGTCAGCCCGTGTCCCCATTGACTACTGTGTCGGTGGGGGACCACCCGATGATCCGCGGCGTACGGACAGCGTACGAGCCAAGGTCCCAGTACGCACTCAGGCCCGCAGAAGTCGTGCAGAATCCTCTCGCTATTTGGTTGTAGCCAACACAGACGCCGGTGCTGACGCCCCAGCCCGCAACTATCTGAAAATTGCGAGCGACGCCATAGCAGGTGTGGCTGCTGTTGACGGTTTGTCCATTGCAGAAGCTTGCTGCTGAAGCCGGCGGTGGCGATGTAAGCATCAGTGCGACCAGCAGCGCTGTCATGCCAGCAGTGAACTGCGCAAGACGCTGAGTAGAAGTCCTAGTCATCCCCTGTTCCTTTGGTGGTTGACCTTCTCCGGCGGCGACCAATCCGAGTTCGTAGGTCGACCCTCGACTGTCACTCAGGAGCACTGACGGAATTTGGGTAATAGACCTCCCTAGTTGACGGCGACCGTGCAGGCCTGCTCGACCTGTCCCACGGGCCGGACTTGCTTCCGCCGCAACGACGCTTCTGGCCGAGCGGCGGTAGACATCGACGAAAATCTACCAAGTTTCGGTGTGTTGTGCTGGTGTCGGATTTCGAACACGACTCTTGTGGTTCAGGGGCGGTCCTGCACTGGGACGCCGGCGGCGCCAGCGGCGCGGGCGCGTCGCACGAGCACCACATCTTCGCTGTAGACAACTTGAATCGTCTAGATAGCCTGCAAACGGTCCTCCAGCGACCGTATGGGGAGTTTGTTCGGTTGCTGGGCTCCACACGCACGTTGGATTCCCACGCATGTCGACTGCGCCACAAGCTCTCGCGCGACGGCGAGCGGTTCGTCGTCAACGTGTGGGGAATCGGCTACCGGCTCTGCGACGGGCCGGTGAACGCCCGATGAGCGCCGTGGTGACGATCGGCGGCTGGCTGGCGGCGGTCTTCGCCGTGCTCGGCGGTCGGTTGGTGCTGGCGCGGCGGATGGAGCTGGTCGCGCGCGCCTGTCACGAGCTGCGCGGGCCGCTGACGGCGGCGCGCTTGGCCGCGCGGCTGGCGGCGGCCGGCCAGCAGCTGCCCGGCGGCGAGACGATCGCGATCGATCCGCGGCTGCGCGGGCCGCTGGAGGCGGTCGAGCTGGAGCTGGGCCGGGCGCGGCTGGCGTTCGAGGACCTCGCGGCCGCGCCCAGCGGCGAGCGCGCGCCCGACCGCACCTGCACGTTCGACGTCGGCGTGCTGCTCGTCGACGTCGCGGAGGCATGGCGCGCGCCGGCGGTCGAGTGCGGGATGCGGTTGCGCGTCGAGCAGCCGCGCGGGCGGGTGCTCGTCGACGGCGATCGCATGCGCCTCGCGCAGGCGTGCGGGAACCTGCTCGCCAACGCGATCGAGCACGGCCGCGACGGCGAGGACGGCGAGATCGTGCTGCGCGCGCGGGCTGGCCTGCACACCGTGCGGATCGAGGTGCTCGACGACGGGCCGGGGCTGCCGGCGCCGATCGCCCAGCTGCTGCGCAGGGCGCCGCGCCACGGCCGGGCCTCCCGCGGCCGCGGTCTGGCGATCGCGGCCGATGTGGCCGCCCGCCACCGCGGCCGACTCGCGTCGGCGCCGAGCGAGCGCGGCGCGCGGATCGTGCTGGAGCTGCCGACGGCGACCGCGAGCACGGCGGCGACCCGATGAGCGGCCGTCGCCGGGCCCTGCTGCTGCTCGCGCTCGCGCTGCTGCTCGGGCTGCTGGCGGCGTCGAGCGTGCAGCGCCGCGAGGCCGCGCTCGACGCGGCGCTGGGACCGTCCACGACCGTGCTGGTGACGGCGGCGCCGGTCGCCGCGGGCACCGCGCTCGCCGAGGCGCGGCCGGCGCTGCGCGCGCTCCCGCGCCGCTGGGC
>NZ_JAWSTH010000042.1:0-49301 GCF_033542075.1 Conexibacter stalactiti | reverse complement strand
GCGCGCCCGGCTCGCCTCTGGGCCCGGCGGGCCCGGCGGCGCCTCTCGGTCCGGCCGCGCCGGTCCAGCCGCGCGGGCCTGCCGGCCCGGCCGGTCCGCGCGGCCCCTCCAGCCTCTGACGCTCCCAGCGGTCGAAGTCGCGCACGGCGAGCGAGCCGTCGCGGACCTTCGACGAGGTGACGGCGTCGTCGCGCAGCTGCGCCGTCCCGACGCTGTCGCGTGGCAGCTGGACGGCCGCGTACGAGACGCCGCCGAGCGCCACGAACAGCGCGATCGTCGCGACGACGTTGGCATAGCTGAGACGGCGCGCGAGCATGCGCGGCAGACCCCTCATCGACTCCTCCTCGGTTGGCGACGTGTGGCGGGCCTCCCGATCCCATCCATGCGCCAGCATATGGAGTGACGATCAACCGGTGCGCAGTTGAACGCTGGGCGCGCTCGTGTGGGCGGCGTGTCAACGGGTCACAGCGGGTGTCGCGCCGTTTCGTCCCCCGACTCCCTATACTCCTGCGACCCATGCCCCGTATCTGTCATGTCTGCAACAAGGGTCCCGCGTTCGGCAACAGCCGAAGCCACTCGAGAGTGGCCACGAAGCGGCGGTTCGACCCGAATCTCCAGCGGATTCGCATCAACGACGACGGCACGGCCCGTCGCGTCTACGTCTGCACGCGCTGCCTGAAGGCCGGCAAGGTCATCAAGGCGTAGGGGCCGGCAAGCCCGGCTCCCGCCTGTGTCCGACCCCAGCCTCCTTCGTTTTCGAGCTGTCGTAGACGCCGCGCTCGCGCAGCTCGAGTCGCGGCGTGACGAGGTCAACGACCTCAACGTCTTCCCGGTCGCCGACGGCGACACCGGCGACAACATGGCGCTCACGCTGCGCGCCGTGCTGCAGGAGATCGACCGCCTCGCGGCGGCCGAGCAGGACCGCACGATCGACGAGATCGGCCGCGATGAGATCGTCGCATCGGTCGCCCGCGCCGCGCTGCTCGGGGCACGCGGCAACAGCGGCGTCATCCTCTCCCAGCTGATCCGCGGCGCCGCCGAGGAGCTCGCGAGCCGCCCCGGCGAGCTGGTCGACCCCGTTCTGATCGGCGCGGCGATGGCCCGCGCCGCCGAACAGGCCTACGGCTCCGTGCGCGAGCCGGCGGAGGGCACGATCCTGACTGTCGTGCGCGAGATGGCGCACCGGATCGCGACCGAGCTGGCCCACATGCCGCAGACGCGGCTGGACCCCGACTCCGCGCCCGACCAGCAGGACGCGCTGATCGCCGACGTGCTCGAACGGGCGCTCGACGCCGGCCAGCAGTCGGTCGCGCGCGGGCCGGAGCTGCTGCCGATCCTGCGTGAGGCCGGCGTCGTCGACGCCGGCGGCTACGGCCTCACGGTCCTCTTCGCCGGCGTCGTCGCGGCGCTGCGCGGCACCGACCCGCCGGAGCTGGAGCACCATCGCGCGGCGCGCGTGACGCGTCCGCAGCACGAATCCTCGACGTACCGCTACTGCACGAACTTCGCCGTCACCGGCAACGGCCTCGACGCGCGCGCCTTCGTCCCGGCGCTGGAGGCGATCGGCGACTCCGTGCTCGTTGTCGGCGACGCGCAGACACTGAAGGTCCACGTCCACACCGACGATCCCGACGCCGCCACCGGCGCCTTCGCCACGGCCGGCTCGATCTCTCACCTCGACGTCGCCGACATGCACGCGCAGGTCGAGGAGCGCGCCGACCGCCTCGCCGCCGCGGCCGCCGAGGCGACCGACGGCGCCGTGCCCGCGACCGCGCGCCCGACGGCGCCGTGCGGCGTGCTCGCGGTCGTCTCCGGCGACGGCATCCGCCGGCTCTACGAGGGCCTCGGGATCCACGTGCTCGACGGCGGCGCGACGCTCAACCCGTCGACCTATGACCTGCTGGCCGGCATCCACGCCGTCGCCGCCGAGCAGGTCGTCGTGCTGCCGAACAGCTCCAACGTCTTCATGGCGGCCGAGAGAGCGGCCGAGCTGTCGGAGAAGCAGGTCGCCGTCGTGCGCTCGCGCTCGCAGCAGGCCGGGCTGGCCGCGGCGGTCGCGCTCGACCCCGCGCGCGACGCCGCCGGCAACGCGCAGGCGATGGAGGCGGCGCTGGAGCGCGTGCGCACGGGCGCGGTCGCGCCGGCGGCGCGCGACGACGCCGGCGGCCGCTTCCGCGCCGGCGAGGCGATCGGCTTCCTCGGCGACGAGCTGGTCGCGTGGGGCGAACCGGCCGCGACGCTGCGCAGCGTGCTCGCCGGGCTCGGGGAGCACGCAGAGCTGATCACCTGCATCGTCGGCGACGGCGCCCCGCTCTCAGACGGCGACGTCAGCGAGCTGGCGAGCGTCGCGGGCGACCGCATAGAGCTGGACCTGCAGCCCGGCGGCCAGCCGAGCTACTGGTGGCTGCTGTCGGCGGAGTGACAGCCGAGCAGCGCGGCGCGCGTGCGCGCCGGCAGGCCGCGCGGCCGCGCTCTGCATGCCGCTCTCCGCGTCGCGAAGCGGCGCACCTCCTGCCAACCGTCGTCGCGGTCCTCGCGCACGAGGATCGCCCACGGCAGCTCGGGACAGCCCGGCGTCTCGATCCGGCGCAGCGACCCCCACGCGGAGCGCTTCGCCACCAGCGCGCTGAAGCAGGTCCAGCGCGGCTGCATGATCTCGACGGCGATCCGGTGCGTCTGCGCCTCGCTCGCCCGCTGCACGGGGCTCTGCGCTCCGGCGGCGAGCGCGACGGCGGCGGTGAGCGCGAGCAGCATCGGGCGAGTATGACGCTCGCTGCCGCGTGAGCCCGCGCGCCGCGACCGGCCGCGCCGCAGCGACGCCGCCCGCATCGCCATAGTTGTCGGCGCCGCCATGACGTTCAGACCGACCGCCTTCGCGAGCGCCGAGCCGCTCGACGACGCCCAGCTGCGCGCGGCGCCCGTGCGCCTGCCGCGCCCTTCGCGCCTGTCCGAGCCGCTTGACGCGCCCGGTCCCAGAGCGCAGAGAGCGCTGGAGACGCTCGGCGTCACGACCGTCGGCGAGCTGCTGAGCCACCTCCCGCGCGCCCGTGGCGAGGCGCGCACGGTCGAGGGACTGGTCGAGGAGGAGACGGCGACGATCCTCGTCGAGGTCCGCTCGATCACGTCGCGGCCGGTCCGCCGCCGCGGGATGCGGCCGCTGGTCGAGGCCGTCGTCGCTGATCAGACCGGCCCGCTGAAGGTGACCTTCTTCAACCAGCCGTGGCTCGTCGAGCGCTACCGCCCGGGGATGCGCCTGATGCTGACCGGCCGGCTCGGTCAGCGCTCCTTCAAGGTCTCCGCGCACGCGCCGACGACGCAGCAGGTCGCCGGCGTCGACCAGATCGCCCAGTACCCGGCCAGCGAGGGGATCAGCTCGGTCCAGCTGCTTGCGCTGGCGCAGGAGCACCGCGACGCGATCGACGACACGGTCGAGCCGCTGCCGGCGCGCGTGCGGCTCGCCGACGCGCTCCCGGACCGCCACGACGCGCTCACCGCCGTCCACTTCCCGACCGCCGAGCGCGATCCGGTCGACGGGCGGCGCCGGCTCGCCTACGACGAGCTGCTGCTGCTGCAGCTCGGCCTGCTGCGGCGCCGCGCCCAGCGCGAGCGCTCCTCCAGAGCGCCACGGCTCGACGGCCCGCGTGAGCTGAGCGCGCGCTGGCTCGAATCAGGCCTCCCGTTCGCGCCGACCGGCGACCAGCAGCGCGCGATGGAGGAGATCGAGCAGGACCTCGCGCGCGACCACGCGATGCAGCGCCTGCTGATGGGCGAGGTCGGCTCCGGCAAGACCGTCGTCGCGCTGTTCGCGCTGCTGCGCGCGGTCGAGCAGGGCTGGCAGGGCGCGCTGATGGCGCCGACCGAGACGCTCGCCGAGCAGCACTTCGCGACGATCCAGGGGCTGATGGGCGGCGACGCGCTGCAGATCGGCCTGCTGACCGGCTCGACGCCCGCCGCGCGCCGCAGAGACCTGCTCGGCAAGCTCGCCAGCGGCGAGCTGTCGCTGCTGGTCGGCACGCACGCGCTGATCGAGGAGGCCGTCGTCTTCGCTCGTCTCGGCGTCGTCGTCGTCGACGAGCAGCACCGCTTCGGCGTGCGCCAGCGGGCCGCGCTCGACGCGAAGGCGCCCGCCGGGCTGACGCCGCACGTGCTGCACATGACCGCAACGCCGATCCCGCGCACGCTCGCGCTCGTCGAGCACGGCGACCTCGACCACACGGCGTTGAGAGAGCTGCCGCGCGGCCGTCAGCCGATCGAGACGCACGTCGCCGGCGGCGAGCGCGCCCGCGAGCGCGCCTACGAGCGGATCCGCGAGGAGCTGCGCGAGGGGCGCCAGGCGTTCGTCGTCTGCCCGCTGGTGGGGGAGTCGGAGGCGCTGCAGGCGCGCGCCGCCACGGAAGAGTTCGAGCGGCTGCGCAGAACGGAGTTCAAGCAGTTCCGCGTCGTGCTGATGCACGGCCAGATGCGGCCGAGAGAGAAGCAGGAGGCGATGGCCGAGTTCGCCGCCGGCGGCGCCGACGTGCTCGTCGCGACCTCCGTGATCGAGGTCGGGATCGACGTCCCGAACGCGACCGTGATGCTGGTCGAGGACGCCGAGCGCTACGGGATCTCACAGCTGCACCAGCTGCGCGGCCGCATCGGGCGCGGCGCACACAAGTCGCTCTGCCTGCTGTTCGGGCCGCAGGACTCGGCGCGGCTGAGAGCGCTCGCGGCCCACGGCGACGGCTTCCGCCTCGCCCAGATCGACCTGGAGCTGCGGCGCGAGGGGGAGATCGTCGGCGTCCGCCAGCACGGCGAGGCCGCCTACAAGATCGCGATCCTGCCCGACGACGCCGACCTGCTGGAGCGCGCCCATGCCCGCGCCGAGCAGCTGCTGGCGGCCGACCCAGACCTCCAGGCGCCCGAGCACGCGCTGCTCAGAGACGCGCTGGCCGCCGTCTTCGGGCCCGACGCGATGGCCCCGCTGGCTGCCTGACGATGCGCATCGTCGCCGGCCTCTACCGCGGCCGCCGCATCGCCGCCCCGCCGGGCGACGAGACCCGGCCGACGAGCGACCGCGTGCGCGAATCGCTCTTCTCGATCCTCGGCCCGCTCGATGGCGCGCGCGTGCTCGACCTCTTCGCCGGCTCAGGCGCGCTCGGCCTCGAAGCGCTCTCGCGCGGCGCCGCGCACGTCACCTTCGTCGACGGCGCCAACCCCGCGATCAGAGCCGTAAGGGCAAATCTGGAGGCGCTCGGGGTGGCCCGCGAGGCGGCAGCGGTGCGGCGCCAGGATGCCCGTGCATTCGTGCGTGCAGCACGAACGGCGGGTCACCAATACGATCTCGTCCTTCTCGACCCTCCATACCGCCTCGCGCCCGAGCTGGGACGCGAGCTCTCGCCGGCGCTCGCGGAGCTGATCGCCGCAGGCGGCAGGATCGTGTGCGAGAGCGACCGTCGCGCGCCGCTCGGGTTGGAGCTGCCCATGACCGACGAACGCCGATACGGCGACACACTCATTCGCATCCATGAACTCGACTAACCGCATAGCCGTCTGCCCGGGCTCCTACGACCCGGTCACCAATGGCCACCTGGACGTCATATCGCGCGCCTCGCGAGTCTTCGACGAGGTCGTCGTCAGTGTCGTGAACCTGCCGATCCGCAAGGGCAGAACGCTCTTCACGGCGGAGGAGCGGATCAGTTTCATCGAACGCGCGACCGAGCATCTCGACAACGTGCGCGCCGAGGCCTTCAGCAACCTGGTCGTCGACTTCGCCAGAGGTATTGGCGCGACGGCGATCGTCAAGGGGCTGCGCGCGATCTCCGACTTCGAGTACGAGTTGGAGATGCACCAGCTCAACCGCCGCCAGGCGCCGAACATCGAGTCCGTGTATCTCATGGCCTCGTCGCAGTACAGTTTCCTCAGCTCCTCCGGCGTGAAGGAGCTTGCGACGTTCGGTGGGAACATCGACGATCTTGTCCCCGACTATGTGGCCGTGCGCTTGAAGGAAGAACTCAGCCGGTGACGAAACAGAGGTTCCGATGGATGTCCTGGTCCTGATCGACAAGCTGGACGACCTCGTCCACAACGCGAAGCCTGTGCCGCTGACCGACCAGGTCCGCGTGGACAAGGAGGAGATCTACGATCTCCTCGACCAGATGCGTGCCACGATCCCGGAAGAGATCAAGCAGGCGCGCTGGATCGTCAAGGAGCGTCAGGAGATGCTCGCCGAGGCCAAGCGCGAGGCCGAGCGGATCCTCAGAGAGGCGCGCGAGCGCCAGGATCGCCTGATCTCCGAAGAGGAGGTCACCAAGCAGGCCGAGCGCGGCGCCGAGGACATCATCGAGGACGCCCGCGCCCGCGAGCGCGAGATCCGGCTCGGCGCAGAGGACTACGCCGACGAGATCCTCAACACGCTCGAGGTCAACCTGTCGAAGTTCATCGCGGCCGTGCAGCGTGGCCGTGAGCGCCTGCAGGGCAAGGACGAGCCGGCGGAAGTCGGCTAGAGCGAACCTGTCTGAGCGATGTCCGCGTCGATCGAGATCCTCGACACGGACATCACCGCGCTGGTCGTCGACGCGATCGCCAACGCCGCCAACACGCAGCTGCAGCACGGCGGCGGCGTCGCGGCCGCGATCTCGAAGGCCGGCGGGCCGTGGGTCCAGCACGAGAGCGACGCGATCGCGCCGATCGGGCTGGGCGAGGCGGCCGAGACCGGCGGCGGCCGGCTGCCGGCGAAGTGGATCATCCACGCCGCCACGATGGAGCTCGGCGGCCCGACCTCGGCTGAGGTGATCCGCGCGGCCACCGCGGCGACGCTGATCCGCGCCGAGGAGCTGGGCGTGCGCTCGCTGGCATTGGTCGCCTTCGGCACCGGCGTCGGCGGCTTCTCGCTGGAGGAGGCGGCGCGGATCGAGCTGGAGGAGGTCTTCCGCCACCTGGAGGAGACGCCGACCAGCTCGCTGGAGCGGATCGTCTTCGCCGTCCGCGGCGGCGACGCCCACGCCGCCTTCAGCGCGGCGCTGGATCGCTGACGCGCCGCGCCGCCCGCCCGCCCGCCCGCGCGCTCGGCTCGCGCGCTGACGCGCCCTCTCCTGACCGCCGGCCTCATGCCGCCGCCCGCCGCGCCGATAGTCCTGGATGCGAGGGCTGCAACGGCGGTTGCGTTCTGTCCGCGGCCCGCGCAACGCTCACTCGATGTCCGCGATCTGGCTCCTCATCGGTCTTCTGCTCGGCGCTGCCGCCGTGCTGCTGGCGCTGCGCTCACGCGCGGCGACCGCGCGCCGCGCCGAGAGCGTCGAGGCGATCGTGGCCCCGCTGCACGACTCGCTCAGACGCGTCGACGAGCAGCTCGCGGCGCTCGACCGCGACCGCGCCGTCCAGCGCGGCGCGCTGCAGCAGCAGCTGCGCGAGCTGGTCTCCGCGCAGGAGCGCCTGCGCGGCGAGACCGCCGGGTTGAGCGCCGCGCTGCGCCAGCCGCAGGCGCGCGGGCGCTGGGGCGAGCTGCAGCTCAGACGGGTCGCCGAGCTGGCGGGCATGCTCGGCCACTGCGACTTCAGCGAGCAGCGCAGCGTCGCCGCCGACGACGGCCTGCTGCGACCGGACCTGATCGTCCACCTGCCCGGTGGCAAGCAGGTCGTCGTCGACGCGAAGGCACCGTTGCACGCCTTCCTCAACGCCTACGAGGCGACCGACGAGACGACCCGCACGCACGAGCTGGCGCAGCATGCGCGGCTGCTGCGCGAGCACGTCCGCAAGCTGTCGGCGAAGGCGTACTGGGCGCAGTTCGACAGCGCGCCCGACTTCGTCGTGCTGTTCCTGCCCGGCGAGCACTTCTGGACGGCGGCGCTCGAAGCCGATCCGTCGCTGCTGGAGAGCGGCGTCGAGGACGGCGTCCTGATCGCGACGCCGACGACGCTGATCGCGCTGCTGCGCGCGGTCGCGTACGGCTGGCAGCAGGAGACGGTCGCGCAGTCCGCGCGCGAGATCGCGACGCTCGGCCGCGATCTGCACCGCCGCCTCGGGACCTTCGCCGCTCACCTCGACAGAGTCGGCGCGCGGCTGCGTGGCGCCGTCGGCGCCTACAACGACGCCGTCGGCTCGTTCGACAGCCGCGTGCTGCCGAGCGCGCGGCGCTTCTCCGACCACGGCGTCATCGGGGTCGAGCAGGAGCTGGCGCCGCTGACGCCGGTCGACCTGACCGCGCGCGAGCTGCACGCGCCGGAGCTGCGGGAGCCGTCGCACCGCATCGCCACCGACGATCGCCTCTTCGCCGATGCCCACGGAGCGCTCGATGCCCGACGCTGACCGCAGATCGCTGGCGGAGCGGCTGCGGCTGCGCCGCACGACGGCCGGCGCCTGGCAGGAGACGCCCGCCGCCGTCCCGATCGACGACGCGCTCGCCGCCGCCGCGCTCGCGCGCGAGGCGCTGACGCCGTTCGGCTACAAGCGCCCGGCGAGAGAGCTGCTGGAGCAGTTCGGCGGCGACACGCCCGACGCCCCCCGCCGCGCGACCGCGGCGCTGGCCCTTGCCGGCGTCGCCGCCGACCCGCCGCTGGAGGGCGCCGAGCCGTTCCAGTGGATCCAGCTCCGCCGCGCCGCCGCCTCGACGCCAGCCGCCACGCCTGCACCCGCCGCCACCCCCGCCGCGCTCGCACCCACCGCCACCCCCGATGCGCGTGAATCTGTGGTTGCTCAGCAACCACAGCTTCACGCGCATCCCGCACAAGCGCCACCGGAAGAGCCGCCGATCCCACCGCGCCGCACCTCCTGGGCGATCCGCACGGCGGCCAAGCACGCGCCGACCGGCCCCGTCACGCGCGAGCGCAGAGTCGCGGCCGGCGCGCTGGGGCTCGGGGCGCTGCTGGTCGTGATGATCGCGGCCGTCGTCCTGCGCAGCGTCGTCGGAGACGGCGGCGGCACCGCCGACGCGCTCCCGACGACGACCACGGCCGCCGCTGTCGTCGCCGCGCCGGCGCCGAAGACCACGCCCGTCAGGCCATCGCGTCCCGCAGCGACGACGCCAGGCACCAGAACATCGCCCGGCACCAGCACCGCCCCCGCGCTGCCGCCGACGATCACGGCGCCGACGCCCGCGCCCAGACCCCGGCCGCGGACCGTGCGGCTGGTGATCGCGCCGACCGAGCCCTCCTACGTCTGCATCGCCGACGGCGACACGAGCGCGACGCTCTTCGAGGGGATGCTGACCGGCCGTTACGCGGTCACCAGACCGAGTCTGATCCTGCGCGTCGGCGTCGCGACCGCGCGGATAGGGGTCGACGGCAGACGGCTGACGATCAACAGCGCTCCGAGCGCCTACCGGCTGACCCCCGGAGGGGTCGCGGGCCTGCCGGACGACAGACCGGTTTGCGGAGCTTGACCAAAATCGCTGGACGCGCCGCCGACCAATAGGGTTCGGCGGCGCATGACGCGACTCGGCAGCGTGATCTCCGACGCCGGCGGCATTCGTGCCCCGCGCGACCGCGCCGCCCAGTTGCGCGCGGAGCTGCTGGACGCGTTCACCGACGGTGCGCATGAGCTGGAGCAGGCGCGCTCCGGCTATCCGCCGGCGGCGCCGGTGCCGGTCGCGATAGCGGCCGAGAAGGAGCGGCTGCTGGCGGTCGCCCCGGTCACGCCGGCGCTGCGGGCCGACCCCGACGCCGTCGTCGAGCGGGCGTGGGTGCTTGTCGCGGCGCTCGTCGGCGCGATCGTCGAGGGGGCGGAGGCGATGGCGCCCGGCGACCCGCGCGACCTCGCGCTGCACGTCGGCAGCTGGGAGGGCTGGCTGGCGCTCTCCTTCCCGCTCAGCGGCGGCGACCTGTTCGAGCACGTCGAGTTCGCGGTCGAGTTCTTCCCCGACCAGCTCGAAGCGGTCGACCGGCTGAGAGCGGCGGCGTACGGCGTGCCGGCCGCCGCGCTGGCCGACGTCGAGGACCTGCGCCCGCCGATCGGCGAGCTGCACCCGCTGCGGATCGCCGAGGCGGTCGCGCGCTTCGGCGGCCACCCGGCCGACGCCGCGTCGCTGCGCGAGCACGACGAGGACGTGATCGGCGTGCTCGACCCGACCTCCGACGTCGCCCGCCCGCACGACGACGCCGACCGCGGCCGTCGCGTCGCCCGCCGCATCCTTCAGCGCCTGATGGGTATGGGGAAGTGGGGTGGGTACCACACCGAGATCAGCCATCTGGCCCGCGGCTTCGCCGGCCACGACCGCGCGCTCGCGCTCGCGATCGGCGAGCGCCTGCTCGACGCCGGCCTGCTGCTGGAGAAGCCGAGCGTCGGTCAGCGCCACGTCTTCCTCAACCCGCGCCGCGCCGCCGAGATCCACGCGCTCGTCGAGCGCGGCGAGACGCCGCGCGGGCTGGAGCTGCCGTGAGCGCGCGGCCTGCGCGGGCCCCGATCGGCGCTCCGCTGTGACGGTGAACATGACGCCTGCGTCACAAACTGACACGCGCCCCTCACCGTTCGTGGTTGGATACGCAACGTGTTGAGAGAGATCCCGCATCAGGCGTTCATCGCCAAGACCCTGTTCAGCTCGGGGCTGCTCGGCCCGACGCGGCCCGACCGGCTCGCGAAGGTCGGCGTCGCGCTCAAGCGCTGGGGCACGACCTCGGCCGGCGCCTTCGCCGTCGCCGCCGCCCGCACGCCCGACCAGCCGGCGATCGTCGACGAGCTCGGCACGCTCAGCTACGGCGAGCTGCACCGCCGCGCGAACGCGCTCGCCAGCTCCTTCAAGGCCCAGGGGCTCGGCCCCGGCGACGCGATCGCCGTCATGTGCCGCAACCACCGCGGCTTCATAGACGCCTCGGTCGCGACCGCGCGCCTCGGCGCGAACGTGATCTACCTCAACACCGCCTTCGCCGCTCCGCAGCTGGCCGAGGTGATCGAGCGCGAGAGAGCGGCCGCGATCGTCTACGACGAGGAGTTCGCCAACATCGTCGAGCCGGTCCGCGCCGGCCGCAAGAGCTTCATCGCCTGGCATGACGGCGAGAGCGTCAACGGCGACCTGCTGCTGGAGGACCTGATCGCCGCCGGCGACCCGGCCGGCGTCGCGACGCCGAGAGAGCCCGGGCGCGTGATCATCCTCACCTCCGGCACGACCGGCGCCCCGAAGGGCGCCAAGCGCAGCGCCGCCGGCCTCGGCGCCGCCGCCGCGCTGCTGTCGAAGATGCCGCTGAGAGCGCGCGAGACGACGCTCGTCGCGGCGCCGATCTTCCACACCTGGGGGCTGGCGCACTTCACGCTCGGGGTGCCGCTGGCCTCGACGATCGTGCTGCGCCGCAGGTTCGACCCGGAGGGGACGCTGCGCGCGATCGCGCGCCACAGAGCGACGGCGCTGGCGGTCGTGCCGGTGATGCTGCAGCGGATCCTCGAGCTGCCCGACGACGTCTTCGCGAAGTACGACACCTCCTCGCTGCGCGTGATCGCCGCCAGCGGCTCGGCGCTGCCGGGTCCGCTCGCGACGCGCGTGATGGACCGCTTCGGCGACGTGCTCTACAACACCTACGGCTCGACCGAGGTGGCGTGGGCGACGATCGCGACGCCCGAGGACATGCGCGCCGCGCCCGGCACCGCGGGCCGCCCGCCGCACGGCACGCGCGTGCGGCTGCTCGACGAGGAGGGGAGAGACGTCCCCGCCGGCGAGACCGGCCGCATCTTCGTCGGCAACGAGCTGCCGTTCGAGGGCTACACGGGCGGCGGCGGCAAGGAGATCATCGACGGCCTGATGTCCTCCGGCGACGTCGGCCACTTCGACAGCGCCGGGCGCCTGTTCGTCGACGGCCGCGACGACGACATGATCATAAGCGGCGGGGAGAACCTCTTCCCGTCGGAGGTCGAGGACCTGCTCGCCGGCCACGCGAAGGTGCGCGAGGTCGCGGTCGTCGGTGTCGCCGACGAGGAGTGGGGCCAGCGGCTGAAGGCGGTCGTGGCGCTGAGAGCCGAGGGCGAGTGCACCGCCGAGGAGCTGCAGGCGTACGTGAGAGCGAACCTCGCCGGCTTCAAGGTCCCGCGCGAGATCGTCTTCGTCGACGAGCTGCCGCGCAACGCGACAGGCAAAGTCCTGAAGCGCGAACTCCGCTAGACCACCGCGCGGCTAACATCGAAGGCATGTCCGAACGTGCCGAAAACAGCTTCGACCTCGCGCCGCTGCGCCTCTCCTCCGGGGAGGCGAGCGTGGTCGAGCTCGAGGTCGCGATCCCCGAGTTCGACCTCAGCGGCCAGGTCTACGAGGTGCGGCCGCCGGTGCTGCCGGTGAGGCTCGACGTCTCGCGCACGACCGGCAACGGCTACGCGCTGCGGCTGCGTTTCGTGGCAGAGATGGCCGGCCCGTGCATGCGCTGCCTGGAGCCCTCGGCGAACAGCTTCAAGGTCGATGCGCGCGAGGTCGAGCAGCCGGGCGCCAGAGACGAGGAGCTCGACAGCCCCTACGTCGACGACGAGGTCGTCGACGTCGGCCAGTGGACCAACGACGCGCTGGCGCTGACGCTGCCCGCCCAGCTGCTCTGCAGAGCCGACTGCGCCGGCCTCTGCGCCAAGTGCGGCGAGAACCTCAACGACTCGCCCGACCACGCTCACGCGGCCGAGCCCGACCCGCGCTGGGCGAAGCTGCGCGAGCTGGAGCTGTAGGCGCGCCCTGATCGACCGGTGCGCGGCGCGTCAGCGCGCCGCGACCCTCCGGCCTGGTACATTCTCCCGCTCTATGGCCGTCCCGAAGCAGAAGCAATCCCACGCGCGCACGAACAAGCGCCGCTCACAGCACAAGATCACGGCGCCGTCGACGCAGGCGTGCCCGCAGTGCCACAGCCCCCGGCGGCCGCATCGCGTCTGCCCGGTCTGCGGCACGTACGCCGGTCGTGACATCGTCACGACCGCCGGCGACACCGACGCCTGATCAACGCGCGAGCCGTGCCTCCGATCACGGTCGCCGTCGATGCGAACGGTGCCGACCTCGGACCTTCCGAGGTCGCGGCCGGTGCTGCCATCGCAGCCGAACGCGGCACACGCGTGCTGCTGTTCGGTCCTGCCGCTGAGATCGGCGACGTACCCGAAGGCGTCGAGGTCGTCGATGCGCCCCGCTCGATCGCGAAGGCGCCCGATCCGGCACTGGCCGTGCGCGGCACGCCCGACGCGTCGATCGTGCTCGCCACGAAGGCAGTCGCCGAAGGCCGCGCCGACGCGCTCGTCTCCGGCGGCTCGACCGGCGCCGCTCTGGCCGCCGGCCTCTTCAACATCCGCCGCGCCCGCGGCATCTACCGGCCAGCGCTCGCGCTGCCGATGCCGGTCCCGGGCGCGCCCGTGCTGCTGCTCGACGTCGGCGCCTCGGTCGAGGTCCGCCCCGAGCACCTCGTCCAGTTCGCCTTCATGGGCGCGGCCTTCGCCCAGTCGGTGATGGGCGTCGAGGCGCCGCGGATCGGCCTGCTCTCCAACGGCGAGGAGCCCGGCAAGGGCACCCCCGACGTGACCGCCGCCCATGCCCGCCTGGTCGAGACCGGCGGCCGCATCAACTTCATCGGCAACGTCGAGGGGACGCAGGTGACCGAGGGCGTCGCCGACGTCGTCGTGATGGACGGCTTCACCGGCAACGTCACGCTGAAGCTGATCGAGGGCGTCTCCAGCAAGCTGATGCGCTCGATCAGAGAGACCGCGATGCAGACGCCGCGCGGCCGTCTCGGCGGGCTGCTGCTGCGCAAGCCGCTGAAGTCGCTGCGCGAGACGCTCGACCCCGAGCTGGCCGGCGGCGCCTACATGCTCGGCCTGCGCCGCACCGGCGTCGTCGCGCACGGCCGCTTCACGCGCACCGGCTTCGCACGCGCGATCGAGGTCGCCGAGCGGGCGGTCAGAGAGGACGTCGTCAGTCGCACGCTGACCGCCCTCGACGCGGCCGGCGCGCTGCGGCAGGCGCCGTCGTCCGACGCCCCGGCTAGCGTCCAGTCGTCATGACCCGCGAGGAGATTCTCACCCTGATCCGCAACCACCTGGCCGACGAGCTCGCGATCGAGCCCGCCCGGGTCCAGGAGGAGACGCGCTTCCGCGAGGACCTCGAGGCCGACTCGCTCGACCTCTACACGCTCGTGCAGGAGCTGGAGGACACCTACGGCGTGAAGATGTCCGACGAGCAGGCGGCAGGGATCCTCTCGGTCGGCCAGGCGGTCGACTTCGTGCTCTCCTCAGGGGTCGCGGACCGCGGATCCGGGGCCTGAGCGCTGCGCCTGCTCGCTGAACTGCTCGACCGGCTGCCAGACGACCTGGCGCGCCAGGTCTTCACCCACTCGTCGTGGACTGACAGACGCTCAGACTCCTACGAGCGGCTCGCCTTCCTCGGCGACAGCGTCCTCGGCCTCGCCGTCACGACGCACCTCTACCCGCGCCTGGAGGCCGAGCGCTACGGCGCCGGCCGGCTGACGAAGATCCGCGCCCAGGCGGTCTCGGGCAGATCGTGCATGGAGGTCGCCGAGCGGCTCGGCGTGCCCGAGCGGCTGCGCACCGCCGCGCCTGACGGCGTCGGTCAGAACGCCGAGGCGCTCGTGCGGACCGAGCGGGTGCTCGCGTCGGTGATCGAGGCCGTGATCGGCGCCGTCTACCTCAGCAACGGCTACGACGTGACCGCCGACGCGGTCGTCGAGGCGTTCGAGCCCGAGATCTCACGCGCGCTGGAGCATCCGGTCGACTTCAAGTCGGCGCTCCAGGAGAGATTGGCCAGGCGCGGCGACGTCGTCGCCTATTCGGTCTCCTCCGAGGAGGGCCCGCCGCACGACCGCATCTTCCAGGTCGTCGCCGAGGTCGCGGGCAGAGAGGTCGGCAGCGGACGCGGCCGCAGCAAGAAGGACGCCGAGCAGGAGGCGGCCCGCGCGGCCTTGGACGCGATGGGAGCATAGGAACCGCCGATGCACCTCAAATCGCTCACGCTGAAGGGCTTCAAGTCGTTCCCCGACCGCACCAAGCTGGCGTTCGGGCCCGGCGTCAGCGTCGTCGTCGGCCCCAACGGCTCGGGCAAGTCGAACGTGACCGACGCGGTTCTGTGGGCGATGGGCGAGCAGTCGCCGCTGGCGATCCGCGGCCAGTCGATGCAGGACGTCATCTTCGGCGGCGGCCACGGCCGCAAGGCGAGTCAGTCGGCCGAGGTCGAGCTGGTGCTCGACAACTCAGACGGCACGCTCGACATGGAGTTTGCGGAGGTCTCGATCCTGCGCAGACTCGACCGCTCCGGCGACGGTGAATACCGCCTCAACGGCGCCCGCTGCCGTCTCGCCGACGTGCTGGAGGTGCTCTCCGACACCGGCCTCGGCAAGGAGTCGCATTCGGTCATCTCGCAGGGCCGCGTGGAGGCGATCGTCACCTCCAAGCCGAAGGATCGCCGCCTGCTGATCGAGGAGGCGGCCGGCCTCGGCAAGCACCGCAAGCGTCGTCGCCGCGCCCAGCTGAAGCTCGCCAGGACGCAGGACAACCTCGACCGCGCGCTCGACGTCGAGCGGGAGGCGCGCTCGCGGCTGCGGCCGCTCAAGCGCCAGGCGGAGGCGGCCGAGCTGCACGAGCGGATCGAGCGCCAGTCGCTGGAGGCGCGCTGGGAGCTGGGCCGCGTCGCCGCGCGCGCGACGCGGCTGGAGCTGGCGCAGGCCGAGGAAGCCGTCGCCGCCGCCCGCACCCGCCGCGACGAGGCCGAGCAGGCATTGAGCGCCGTCGCCAGACGCCGCGAGGAGGCCGAGCAGGCGCTGCAGGCGCGCAGCGAGCAGCGAGAGGAGCTGTCGGGCCGCGCCTACCGCGCCCGCAGCGCCAACGAGCGCGTCGGAATGCGGCTGGAGGCGGTGCGCGCGACGGCGCAGTCGCTGAACGAGCGGATCGTCCGTCACGAGGCCGAGCTGGTCGCGCTGCGCGAGCAGGCCGCGGCCGACGTGATCGACCCGGAGGCGGCCGGCCGCGTCAGATCGCTGCAGGAGGAGCTGGAGCGGCTCGAACGCGACCGCAGAACCGAGCTGGAGCGCGAGCTGGCCGAGCTGGAGGCGAGACGATCGACGGCCGCCGCCGAGGTGCAGCGGCTGCGCGCGGTCGTCGAGGAGCGCAGAGCGGTGCTCTCGGCGGCCGAGCAGAGAGCCGACGCCGCCCGCGCGGCTCGGCGCGAGGCTGAGAAGGTCGTCGATCTCGCCCGCCGTGAGGCCGCCAGAGTCGGCGGCCAGCTGGCGGCGGCCAACCAGTTCCTGCGCTCGCAGGCCGGCGCCCCCGGCGGCGCACCCGCGCTCGCCGACAGACTGGAGGTCGACGGCGGCTTCGAGCTGGCGCTCGCCGCCGCGCTCGACGGCCGCCTGCGCGCCGCCGTCGTCGCCGACCGCGCTCAGGGGATCGCGCTGCTGGAGAGAGCCGGCCGCGACGGCGGCTCCGCGCTCGTGGCGCGACCCGCCGCCGCGGACGCTGCCGCCGCCACGCCCGCCGACGCCACGACCGCCGCCTCCGCCGATGCCGCCTCGCCTGCCGCCGACGCCGCCCCGCCCTGCGACGGCGCCGAGCGCCTGCTCGACCACGTCCGCGGCCCCGCCGAGACGCTCGCGATCGCGACGCCGCTGCTGCGCGACACGTGGGTGGTCGAGGACGTGACGGCCGTTCCCGAGCAGTTCGCCGGGATCGCCGTGACGGCCGACGGGCGCGTCTGGAACGGCGCGCTGCGGGTCCTGCGCCAGGTCCCCGGCGGCGGCGAGGAGCGCGTCCTGGCCGAGCGCAACCGCCGCGACGCGCTGATCGCCGAGAGCGAGAGAGCCGCGGCGGCAGAGCAGGAGGCGCTGCAGGCCGTCGAGGCCGCCTCGACCGGCATCGGTGCCTTCGACGCGACCCGCGACGAGGCCGAGAGAGCGCTGCGCGAGAGCGTCCGCGCGACCGACGAGGCGGTCGAGTCCGAGCATCGTGCGCGGCTGCTGATCGAGCAGCGGCGCAAGGCCGAGGACGCCGGCCCGGGCGCGATCCGCCGCGCCCAGATCGAGGCCGAGCTGGCGGCCGAGCGCCGTCTCGCCGAGCGGGCCGAGCGCGAGCGGGCGGAGCGCAGCGGGCGGATCGCCCAAGCCGAGGCGCGCCTCGCCGGCGAGCAGGCGGTCGTCCCGCAGGCCGAGCGGCTGGTCGAGGTCTTCGCCGAGCTGGCGAGCGCGATCGCCGCTCGTGTCGAGCTCTTCGACGCCGAGCTGGCCGCCCACCGCGCCGCCGGCGAGCACGTCGCCGTCGAGCTGCGCTCCTGCGCCCGCGAGGAGGCCGAGCTGCAAGGGCGGCTCAAGCGCGACGGCGAGGCGGTCACGTCCTCCGAGGTCCGCGCGCAGCAGGCGCGCGACCGCTCGCAGGACGCCGAGGCGGAGCTGACGGCGCTCGCCGAGCGGCTCGGGCTCGCCCCGGAGCCGGCCGAGCAGCCGCTGCCCGACGAGGAGCGCGCGGCGCTGGCGCAGCGGATCGAGAGACTGGCGAAGCGGCGCGACCAGCTCGGCCCCGTCAACCCGCTCGCGAAGGACGAGTACGACGAGGCGATGGCGCACGTCGAGGAGCTGGAGCGCCAGCGCAACGACCTCGAGTCGGCGCTGCGCGAGCTGAACACGCTGATCAGAGACACCGACCGGCAGATCCGCGAGACCTTCGAGGAGACCTTCAACGCCGCCGCGAGAAACTTCGAGGAGCTGGCGCAGCAGGTCTTCCCCGGCGGTCGCGGCAGATTGCGGCTGGTGCGCGAGGACGCCGGCCCGCGGCCGGTGATCGGCGGCGTCAGCGACGACGCGAGCGAGGCCGAGGCAGCCGCCGACGCGGCCGAGACCGACGCCGACGTCGACGAGCGCGATGACGAGGACCTGCACGGCGTCGAGATCGAGATCACGCCGGCCGGCAAGTCGATGAAGCGGCTGACGCTGCTCTCCGGCGGCGAGAAGTCGATGACCGCGCTCGCCTTCCTCTTCTCGGTCTTCCTCGCCAAGCCGTGCCCGTTCTACATCCTCGACGAGGTCGAGGCGGCGCTCGACGATCTCAACATCGACCGCTTCCTGAGACTGCTGCGCAGCTACCGCGACCGCGCGCAGTTCATCGTCGTCACGCACCAGAAGCGCACGATGGAGGCGGCCGACAGCCTCTACGGCGTCTCGATGGGGGGCGACGGCATATCGAAGGTGATCTCGCGCAGACTGCCGCCGGAGCAGGCGGCGGAGGCGGAGACCGCGGGCTCGGCCGCCTAGCCGAGCGCTTTCTCGAACCAGTGGGTGGCGAAGGGATTGCCGTTGTAGTCGGCGATCTCGACGTACCCGGTCGCGTGGTAGAGCGCGACCGCCTCGGGCTGCACGGCGTTCGTGTCGAGCCGCACCCGCGCGTGGCCGAGCTCGCGCGCCAGCGCCTCCAGCTCGCCGAGGATCGTCCGCGCGATCCCGCGCCGCCGCGCTCCCGGCACGACGTACATCCGCTTCACCTCGCCGAGCCCGGTCGCCAGCGTCCGCACGCCGCCGCAGGCGACCGCGACGCCGCGATCCTCCGCGAGCAGGAAGGCGCCGCCCGGCGGCTCCAGCTCGTGCGGCTCGACCCAGCTCGCCGGCCGCCGCCCGACCGGCGGCTCGACCGGCGAGAACGGCCGCCCGCGCCCGACCAGCTCGGCGCCGTAGGCGCGCAGCAGCCGGGTGGCCTCGGGCGCGCCGGGGCTGGCGCGCCGTATGCGGATGGGGGAGGTCTGCACATTGGTATCGTCGCCGATCCTCATGGCACGCGACTGGCAGGACCTCTTCATCATCCGCGACGGCGCCTCCGTGGCGACCCTCGACGACGAGCCGCAGGCGGCCGAGAAGCGCCGCGGCTTCTTCAGACGGCTGCGCGAGAACATGCGCAAGACGCGCGAGGCGCTCACGAGCGAGATCACCTCGACGCTGTTCGAGGATCTCGACGAGGAGACCTGGGAGCGGCTGGAGGAGGCGCTGATCGCCGCGGACGTCGGAGCCCGCACCACCGCCGAGATCGTCGAGCAGTTGGAGCAGGAGGCATCCAGCGGCGAGCTGTCCGGCGGCGAGCAGCTGACCGCCCGCCTGCAGGAGCTGCTGGCGAACGTCGCGCGCGTCGGCGAGCCGCGGATCGACCTGACGCCGGCGCCGACGGTGCTGCTGGTCGTCGGCGTCAACGGCACCGGCAAGACGACCTCGGTCGGCAAGCTCGCCTGGCACCTGCGCAAGGAGCTGGGGCAGAAGGTCGTGCTCGGCGCCGCCGACACCTTCCGCGCCGCCGCCGTCGAGCAGCTGGAGGAGTGGTCGCGCCGTGCCGACGTGCGGTTCGTCAAGGGGCCGCCGGACTCTGACCCCGGCTCGGTCGCCTACGAGGCCGTCGCGACCGGCGTGCGCGAGGGCGCTGACGTCGTGATCGTCGACACCGCCGGCCGCCTGCACACGCAGGACAACCTGATGGCCGAGCTGGCGAAGGTCCGCCGCGTGATCTCCAAGCAGCTGCCGGACGCGCCGCACGAGACGCTGATCACCGTCGACGCGACGACCGGCCAGAACGGCCTGCGCCAGGCGAAGCTGTTCGCCGAGGCGGTCGACGTCAGCGGGATCGTGCTGACGAAGCTCGACGGCACCGCGAAGGGCGGCATCGCCCTGGCGATCGCGCGCGAGCTGGGGATCCCGGTGAAGATGATCGGGATCGGCGAGAGCCTCGAGGACCTGCGCCCGTTCGATCCCGACGACTTCGCGCGCGCGCTGCTGTCCTGACGCGGCCCCACGCGCTTCGCCGACGCCTGCGCGCCCGGTAAGCTCGCGCCGACAATGGACGACTGGGTCATCTGGGTCATCCTCGCGGTCGTCTTCGGCGCCGGCGAGATCATGACGACGAGCTTCTTCCTCGCGCCGTTCGGCATCGGCGCCATCGCGGCGGCGATCGTCGCCGGTGTCGGCGCCGGCGTCGGCATCTCGGCGGCCGTCTTCATCCTCGTCTCGGTGCTGATGCTGCTGTTCGTGCGGCCGATCGCGCGCGCCCACCTGAAGACGCCGGCGCAGATCCGCACCGGCACGGCGGCCCTGATCGGGCGCCGCGCGATGGTGCTGGAGCGGATCAGCAACGACGACGCGGTCGGCTCGGTGCGGATCGACGGCGAGGTGTGGACCGCGCGCGCCTACGACGAGGACGAGGTGATCGAGGCGGGGAGACCCGTCACGGTCGTGGAGATCAAGGGCGCCACGGCGCTCGTATCCGAATGAGCAGGCGCCTGCGGTCGCGGGTCGCGGAACCAACCGAGTAGGGGAGATCACCACACATGGCCGGCCTCATCGTTCTTGCCGTCATCGCCTTGTTCATCTTGTTCGTGGCGGCGAAGACCATACGGATCATCCCGCAGGCGCGGGCGGGCGTCGTCGAGCGGCTCGGCCGCTACAGCCGCACGCTCAACCCCGGCCTGACGATCGTGGTGCCGTTCATCGACAAGGTCAAGCCGCTGATCGACCTGCGTGAGCAGGTCATCACGTTCGCGCCCCAGCCGGTGATCACCGAGGACAACCTCGTCGTGCAGATCGACACGGTCCTCTACTTCACGATCACCGATCCGAAGTCGGTCACCTACGAGGTCGCCAACCCGCTGCAGGCGATCGAGCAGCTGACGGTGACGACGCTGCGCAACGTGATCGGCGGCATGACGCTCGAGGACGCGCTCACCAGCCGCGACAACATCAACTCCCAGCTGCGCGTCGTGCTCGACGAGGCGACCGGCAGATGGGGGATCCGGATCGCCCGCGTCGAGCTGAAGTCGATCGACCCGCCCGGCTCGATCCAGGAGGCGATGGAGAAGCAGATGCGCGCCGAGCGCGACCGTCGCGCCACGATCCTTCAGGCCGAGGGCGTCAAGCAGTCGCAGATCCTCACCGCGCAGGGCGACCAGCAGTCGGCGGTCCTGCGCGCGCAGGGCGAGCGCGAGGCGGCGATCCTCAGAGCCGAGGGTGAGGCGAGAGCGATTCAGACGGTCTTCACGGCGATCCACGAGGGCCGGCCCGACCGCGAGCTGCTCAGCTACCAGTACCTGCAGATGCTGCCGAAGCTGGCTGACGGCCAGGCGAGCAAGGTGTTCGTGATCCCGTCCGAGTTCACGCAGGCGCTCGGCGGTCTCGGCAGCGCGATCGGGAGCGCGATCGGCGGCCCTGTCCCGCCGGCGCCCCCGGCGCCGCCGGCCGACAACGGCCGCGCCGCCGAGCCCGACGGTCCGCGCGCGCTCCCGGAGCCGCCGAAGCCGACGGATCCGCCGGCCGCCTGAGCCGCCGAAGCCGACCGCTCTCTCCAGCCGTCGCCCTGCGGCCCGGGTTTCCCGCCCGGGCTGGGCGCCGGCCAGGTAGATTCTGAGCTACATGTTCGACTCACTCGCCGAGAAGCTGCAGGCCACGCTCGCGGACGTCCGCGGGCGCGGCACCCTGACCGAGGACGACGTCAACGCGGCGATGCGCGAGATCCGCCTCGCGCTGCTGGAGGCCGACGTCAACTTCAAGGTCGTGAAGAGATTCACGAACGCGGTCAAGGAGCGGGCGCTCGGCAGCGACGTGATCGGGCAGCTGAACCCCGGCCAGCAGGTCGTCAAGATCGTCAACGACGAGCTGTCGGAGCTGATGGGCGGCGAGTCGGTCGAGCTGAAGTTCTCCTCCAGCCCGCCGACGGTGATCCTGATGGCCGGCCTGCAGGGCTCCGGCAAGACGACGGCGACCGCCAAGCTGGCGCGCTACCTGAGAGAGCAGCACAGATCGTCGGTCGCGGTCGCGGCCTGCGACGTCTACCGCCCGGCGGCCGTCGAGCAGCTGATCACGGTCGGCAGACAGGCCGGTGCGGAGGTCTACGAGAGAGGCACCGACGCCGATCCGGTCGAGATCGCGAAGTGGGCCCACGAGCGCGCCACCCGCGAGGGCAAGGACGTGCTGATCGTCGACACCGCCGGCCGCCTGCACGTCGACGAGAACCTGATGAAGGAGCTCGCCGAGATCAAGCGCGTCACGAACCCGACCGACGTGCTGCTCGTGGTCGACGCGATGACCGGTCAGGACGCGGTCAACGTGGCGGAGCAGTTCGCCGAGGTCGTGCAGTTCGACGGCGTCGTGATGAGCAAGCTCGACGGCGACGCCCGCGGCGGCGCCGCGCTGTCGGTCAAGTCGGTCACCGGCAAGCCGATCCTGTTCGCCTCCACGGGCGAGAAGCTCGACAACTTCGAGCGCTTCCATCCGGACCGGATGGCGCAGCGGATCCTCGGCATGGGCGACGTGATGACGCTCATCGAGAAGGCCGAGTCGCAGTTCGACGAGGCGCAGGCGAAGGAGCTCGAGCGCAAGATCCGCAAGTCGGAGTTCGGCCTCGACGACTTCCTCGACCAGCTCAGACAGGTCCGCAAGCTCGGCCCGCTGCAGTCGCTGCTGGGGATGATGCCGGGCCTCGGCGGCCACCAGCTGCGCAACCTGAGAGTCGACGAGCGCGAGTTCGACCGCATCCAGGCGATCATCACCTCGATGACGCCGGAGGAGCGCCGCAATCCCGAGATCATCAAGGGCTCGCGGCGGATCCGGATCGCGAGAGGCTCGGGCACCAACGTCCAGGCCGTGAAGGCGCTGATCAGACAGTTCTCGCAGATGCAGAAGCTGATGAAGTCGATGCAGTCGGGCAAGATGCCCGACATCGGCGCGCTGATGCGGCAGGCGCGCTGAGCGCGCGCCACGCCGCGCACCTGCTGTTGAAGCCCGCGTCTCGGCGCGCGCAGCCGCACCTTGAAGCCCGCGCCTCGGCGCGCGCAGCCGCACCTTGAAGCCCGCGCCTCGGCGCGCGCAGCCGCACCCGGCGAGCGGGATTCCGCTACCCTCCCTCGTCGGCTTCGACTCAATCTCCGAAAGGGAATCGTGGCAGTACGACTCCGGCTGACCCGCGTGGGCGCCAAGAAGAACCCGATCTGGCGCATCGTCGCCGCTGATCAGCGCTCCAAGCGCGACGGCCGTGTGCTCGAGACGATCGGTCACTACAACGCCCAGACCGAGCCGTCGACGATCGTCCTCGACGAGGAGAAGGTCCGCGCCTGGCTGGCGAAGGGCGCTCAGCCGAGCGGCACGGTCGCGAAGCTCCTGAAGACCCAGGGCATCACGGGTCCGACGGCCTAGTGACGTCCCTCCGCGGCGCGCGTTCAGCATGAGAGAGCTGCTCGAGTACCTCGCCAGACAGCTGGTCGACCACCCCGACGAGGTCGAGGTCGACGAGTTCGAGGAAGAGGACGGCACGCTCGTGCTGGAGCTTGCCGTCGCCGAGGACGACTACGGCAAGGTGATCGGGCGCGGTGGTCGTACGGCCAACGCGCTGCGCCTCGTCGTGAAGGCAGCCGCGGTGAAGGACAATCGCCGCGTCCTGGTCGACATCGTCGACTGATCTCGATGGACCATGAGCGATCGGCCGCGCAGTCGCCGGCCGCCGCCGGCGGAGCCGGCGAAGAGTGGCTGCTGGCCGGCCGCGTCGGCAGACCCCATGGGCTCGACGGCAGCGTCCACGTGACGCAGCCGCGTGCCGCCTTGCTCGACGCCGTTGAACTGCTGGTGGTCGACGGTCGCGGCGAGCAGATCGTCCGCCGCGCCGGCACCGCCGCGAGACCGATCATCCGGCTCGCCTCGTGCACGTCGCGCACCGCCGCCGAGGCGCTGCGCGGCAGAGACCTGCTGGTCTCCAGAGCCGACGCGCCGCCGCTGGAGGAGGACGAGTGGTGGCCGGAGGAGATCGAGGGCTGCCGTGTCCACGACGGTGACCGCGAGGTCGGCATCGTGCGCACGCTCCGTCCGCTGCCCTCCTGCGAGGTGCTGGAGATCGCCCGCGACGGCGGCGGCGAGGACCTGCTCGTCCCGCTGATCCGCGACGCCGTCCGCAGCGTCGACGTCGAGGCGCGCCGCATCGAGATCGACCTCGCCTTCCTCGGCGAGGACGAGCCTGCCTCCTGATGCAGCTCGACGTCTTCACCCTCTTCCCGCAGTGGTTCGAGTGGTTCCGCACGCAGCGCCACGTCGAGAACGCCCAGCGGCTCGGCCACGAGCTGGCGTGCGTCAACTACCGCGACACGACGCCGCTCAGCGGCGGGCAGGTCGATGACACCCCCTTCGGCGGCGGTGCCGGAATGGTGCTGCGCGTCGACGTCGTCGAGGCGGCGATGCGCGCCCGCTACGACTGTGATCCGCTCGAGCTGCGCAAGCGGCGCCGGGTGATCGTGCTGACCCCGGGCGGGCGGCAGCTGGACGACCCGCTCGTCGACGAGCTGGCGGCGGAACAGGAGCTGACGCTGCTGTGCGGCCGCTACGAGGGCTTCGACGAACGGATCGTCGAGCACTTCGCGACCGACGCGATCTCGATCGGCCGCTACGTGCTGGCCGGCGGCGAGCTGGCCGCGATGGTCGTCGCCGACGCGGTGCTGCGCAAGCTGCCGGGCGCGCTCGGTCACGTCGACTCCGCCCATGAGGAGTCGTTCAGCGCGGCGCTCGAGGGTGCTCCGGAGTACCCGCACTACACCCGCCCTGCCGAGTACCGCGGTTGGAGAGTCCCTGAGATCCTGCTCTCCGGCCACCACCAGCGCGTGCGCGACTGGCGCCTGGAGCAGAGCCGCGCCCGCGCGGCTGCCGCAAAGGCCGGCGGCGCTGCCGCCGGTGCCGACCAGTCAGAGACTTCGTGAGGGGCGCGCATCACGCGGCCTCTCCGTCCGCTACCATTCCCGATCCGCGACGGCCGCGAGGGCCCCGCCAATTACTCTTGCCATGAGCACTGTTATCGAAAATCTTGAGCGCGAGCAGCTTCGACGCGCGCCGAAGTTCGACGCGGGCGACCGAGTCCGTGTCCACTTCCAGGTCATCGAGGGCACGCGTCGTCGTACGCAGGTCTTCGAGGGCGTGGTCATCAAGCGCCAGGGTCATGGCGTCCGCGAGACGTTCACCGTCCGCAAGCAGTCGTTCGGCGTCGGCGTGGAGCGTACGTTCCCCGTCCACTCGCCGAAGATCGAGAAGATCGAGGTTGCTGCCCGCGGTGACGTGCGTCGCGCGAAGCTCTACTACCTGCGCGGCCGCATCGGCAAGCGCGCTCGCGTTCGCGAGCGTCGCTCGATCGGACCGGAGGAGGTCGTCGACCGCGACCTGCTCTACACGCCAGGCGCCGTCGAGGAGGAGATCGCTCCCGAGGAGGCCGTGCTGGCCACCGAGGGTGCGCCCGCCGAGACCGACACGCCTGTCGCCGAGTCTGCTCCGGCCGAGGAGACCGCCGCGGAGACCGCGGCCGCTCCCGCGGCTGAGGCGTCGTCCGAGACCACGGGCGACGAGGCTGACGGCTCTGATGAGCCGAAGGCCAAGGCCGACTCCGAGTAACAACCGGTGCGGAGAAAGCCGAAGTCGGCCTCCGGCTCGCTGCTGGAGCTGGTCTTCATCGTGGCCGTCGCACTCGGCCTCGCGCTCGGAATCCAGGCGTTCATCGTCAAGCCTTACCGGATTCCGAGCGGCTCGATGGAGCCGACCCTCGCGGTTGGCGAGCGTGTGCTCGTCAACCGCATCGGCAACAACTTCTCCGATCCGAAGGTGGGGGACATACTCGTCTTCCACCCGCCGAAGGGCGCGGACGTCAACGAGTGCGGGATCCCGGGCCAAGGTCCGTTCTACGACGGGCCGCAGAGCCGGATCCCCTGCTCGCGCTCGACGTCGACCGCCTCTGATCAGAACTTCATCAAGCGCGTCGTCGGCGAACCCGGGGACCGCATCGCGATCAGAGACGGTCACGTCGTCCGCAACGGCAGAGTCCAGGAGGACTCTTTCATCAAGGACTGCGGTCAGGGCGCCGACTGCAACCTCGGGACGATCACGATCCCGAAGGACCAGTACTTCATGATGGGCGACAACCGCGGCGAGTCGGACGACAGCCGCTACTGGGGCCCGATCAAGCGCGACTGGGTCATCGGCGGGGCATTCGCCAGCTACTGGCCGCCCAAGCGCATCGGCCCGCTGTGAGCCGGTGCCGCCCCGGCACCTGAACCGCTTCGCCGCCTGCGTCTCACTGCCGGCCGCAAGCCAGGCTCCCGCCTCTCGCACGTCTCTCGGCCGCTCGTTGCGAACTTCGGCGAGGCGTTCCGCCGCCGTGGTCGTGCATGATGGGATCACGCGATGCACGATGCGCCCGCACCCGCAGAGATGACCGCGACGCCGACCCCGGCACCGCGTAGAAGACGCCGCCCGAGCCCACCGGGGCGCAGACTGTTCGCGTTCGACCGTGACCTCGGCGCGCGCTTCGTCGCAGGCGCCGACGAGGCGGGCCGCGGCTGCCTGGCCGGCCCGCTCGTCGCCGCCGCGGTCCTGTTCGACTACGAACGGCTGTCGCGCGCGGACCTGCGCGCGCTCAGCGCGCTGAACGACTCCAAGCAGCAGACCGAGCAGCGTCGCAACGAGCTGTTCCCCGTGATCCTGCGCGTCGCCACGCGAGTGGCGGTGATCTCCCGCTGCGCCCCGGGCATCGACCGGCGCGGACTGCACGTGACCAACCTCGCCGCGCTCCACGACGCGCTCGCGCGTGTCGCACGCGATGGCTGCATCTGCTTGAGCGACGGCTTTCCGGTCGCCGACCTCGGACACCCGCAGCAGGCGGTCGTCGGCGGCGACGCCCGCAGCGCCGCGATCGCCGCCGCCTCCGTGATCGCGAAGGTGACGCGAGACCGCTTCATGCACCGTGCCGACGCGGCCCATCCCGGTTGGGAGTTCGCCTCGCACGTCGGTTACGCCACCAGAGAGCACCGCGCGGCGATCGAACGGCTCGGGATCACGCCGCTGCACCGGCTGTCGTTCCAGTCGGCCGCCTATCAGCAGCTCGCGCTCTGAGCCGCGGTCGCGCGCGACCATCAGAACGCTCCCTCGAGGTGCTCGAGCGCGACGAGGCCGCCTGACGCGTCGAGCGTCACGCCGACCGCGTCGAAGCGCAGCTCGGGGCTGTACGACCGCCCTGGCTGATCGTTGAGCCAGGTGAGCGCCATCCGCCGCAGCCGGCGACGTTGGGCCTCACGCAGACCCTCGAACGGCGAGGTCGCGCCGGCGCGGCGCGTCTTGACCTCGCAGAAGACGATGCGATCGGCGTCGCAGGCGACGACGTCCAACTCCCCGTAGCGCGTGCGGTAGTTGCGATCGAGGACGACGAAGCCGCGACGCTCCAGGTGCTCGACCGCGAGCTGCTCGCCGCGGCGTCCGAGGCGGTGGCGGGGATCGTTGGACATGGCCGCAACCGTACGCCCGGCGGCTCATCTGTTTCACCCCGTGATTGCAACGATTTGCAGGAGGAATTGTGAAATCTCTCCGCTGCGCAGAATTGTTGCAATCCGCGTCCCACGTGCAACACCTGACTCCGTAGCGTGCCGGGCATGCTCAGCCGTGTCGCCACGTTCGCCATCGACGGGATCGACCCGCGGCCCGTCTGGGTCGAGGTCGACATCCGGCCCGGCCTGCCGGCCTTCTGCGTCGTCGGGATGGCGGGCAAGGCGGTGCGCGAGGCGCGCGACCGGGTTCGCGCGGCGATCCTCAACAGCGGTTTCGAGTTCCCGGCTCGGCGGATCACCGCCAACCTCGCGCCTGCGAGCCTGCCGAAGGTCGGTCCCGGTTTCGACGCCGGCCTGGCCGTCGGTCTGCTCGCCGCCAGCGGGCAGTGCGCGGCCGAGGAGCTGCACCGCTGGGCGATCTTCGGCGAGCTGTCGCTCGGCGGCGAGCTGCGTCCCTGCCGCGGCGCGCTCGCGGCCGCGGAGGGAGCCCGGCGCAGTGGCCTCGCAGGCCTGATCGTCCCGCGCGAGCGCGCGGCCGAGGCGGCGCTGGTCGAGGGGATCGAGGTCGCGGCGGTCGACAGCCTGCGCGCCGCGGCGGCGGTGCTCGCGGGCGGTGAGCGCCAGCGGCCGCCCGCACCGGAGGCCGTCGCCGCACCCGCGCCCGAGGAGGAGCTGGACCTCTCCGACGTGCGCGGCCACGACCTGCCGCTGCGCGCGCTCGAGATCGCCGCTGCCGGCGGTCACAACCTGCTGATGGAGGGGCCGCCGGGCAGCGGCAAGACGATGCTCGCCCGGCGTCTGCCGTCGCTGCTGCCGCCGTTGACCAGAGACGAAGCGCTTGAGGTGACCCGGATCCACAGCGTCGCCGGCATCCATCGCCACCCCGGCCTCGTCCGGCTGCGGCCGTTCCGCGGCCCGCACCACACGATCTCGGCCTCCGGACTCGTCGGCGGTGGTCAGGTGCCGGTTCCGGGCGAGGCGAGCCTCGCCCACCGCGGCGTGCTGTTCCTCGACGAGCTGTCGGAGTTCCCGCGGCCAAGCCTGGAGGCGCTGCGGCAGCCGTTGGAAGATGGTCATGTCACGATCGTGCGCGGCCAGCGTGCGCTGCTGTTCCCGACGCGCTTCACGCTCGTCGCCGCGACCAACCCCTGTCCATGCGGCTTCGCCGGCAGCGATCGCGCCTGTTCGTGCGGCGAGGCTGAGCTGGCGCGACACCGCCGCCGCCTGAGCGGCCCGCTGCTCGATCGGCTGGACCTGCTGATGACGGTTGAGCGGCCGACCGCCGCGGACCTGCGGGCGCCTGCCCGCGCCTCGTCGGAGCTTCTGCGCGCGAGAGTGCTCGCCGCCCGCGAGCGGCAGCAGCGGCGACTGATGGGCACGTCCGCGAGCTGCAACGGTCAGCTCGACGCACGGCTCGTGCGCTCACACGTGGAGGTCGAGGGAGCGGCCGAGCGGGCGCTCGGGCGCGCCTACGATTCCGGTGCGCTCAGCGCGCGCGGGCATGACCGCGTGCTGCGGGTCGCATGCACGATCGCCGACCTCGACGCGCGCGACCGGGTGCAGCTTGACGACGTGATGCAGGCGCTGGCGCTGCGCCTGCACGATGCGAGACAGGCGGTAGCGGCATGAGACAGGTGGAAGGGGCGCGCGACCTGGCGGCGATGGCTGGTGCGGGCGGAGCGAGCGAGGTGGCGTGCGACGGTTGTCTGCGGCGCTCGTGGCTGATCGCGCGGCTGTCCGGCAACATCGAGCTGGCGTGGGCCGCTCGCAGACCGTTGCCGGCGGTCCTGTCGCTCGCTGATGGGGAGCTGATCGCCGCGCTCGCCGGCGAGCAGCGCAGACGGGTCGAGCAGGAGTACGAGCGCTTTGACGCCGGCGCAGCCCTGCAGCGCTGCGCCGATCGTGCGATCACCGCGGTCTGCCGCTGCGACCAGCGCTACCCGACGCGGCTGTCCGAGCTGACAGACGCACCGGCGGTGCTGCACGTGCTCGGCGATGCGGCGCGGTTCGTGGAGCTGACCGGGGCGGACTGCGCCGGGATTGTCGGCGCGCGGCGAGCGACGCCATACGGACTGGAGCAGGCGCGCGGTCTCGGCCGCGGACTGGCGAGCGCAGGTGTGACGGTCGTCAGCGGGATGGCGCTCGGGATCGACTCGGCCGCGCACACGGGTGCGCTGGACGTCGGCGGCGCGACGGTGGCGGTGCTCGCCGGAGGGCCGGAGCGTGCCTATCCGGCGAGCAAGCGGCAGCTGCACGCCCAGATCGCCGCGACTGGCGCGGTCATGTCGGAGATGCCGCCGGGGACGGCGGCCCGGCGCTGGGGCTTCCCCGCGCGCAACCGTGTCATCGCGGCGCTCGGTCAGCTGACCGTCGTGGTCGAGGCTGGGGAGCGGTCGGGCTCGCTGATCACGGCCGCGCTCTGCCTCGATCTGGGACGCGACGTCGCCGCGGTGCCGGGCCTGGTGACGTCGACGGCGTCGGCGGGGACGAACGCGTTGATCGCCGACGGCGCGCGCCTGGTGCGCGGGGCGGGTGACGTGCTGGAGCTGCTGTACGGCGCGGCTGCGCCGGTGCTCTCGGACATCGCGGCCCGTTCGGGAGCGCTGCCAGCCGATCTGGGCGAGCTGCTGGAGCGGGTTGGTCGCGGTCGCGACACGGTCGCGGCGTTGACGGCCGATGGACTGGGGCTGGACGCGGTGCTCGCCGGGTTGGCGCAGCTGGAGCTGCGCGGACGGGTGCGTCGCGGCGCGGGAGGGCGCTATGTCTGCTGCGCGTGAGAGGTGGCGGGGACCCGCGGGCGCTCTGCGCGCCAAACGTCCTAAGCTGCTCGCCGTGACAGCGAGAACGATCCCCGCGGTGCTCTCGATCGCGGGCTCCGACTCCGGCGGCGGCGCCGGGATCCAGGCCGACCTGAAGGCGTTCGCCGCCTGCGGCGTGCACGGCATGACGGCGATCACGGCGCTGACGGCGCAGAACACGGTGGGGGTCGACGCGGTCCTGGCGATCGATCCCGAGATGATCGTCGCGCAGGTGCGGGCGGTGGCGCGCGACATCGGCGTCGATGCGGTCAAGATCGGGATGCTCGGAACGGCGGTGACGATCGAGGCGGTGGTGCGGGCGCTCGACGAGCTGCCCGACGGGACGCCGGTGGTGCTCGACCCGGTGATGGTCTCCGAGTCGGGTGCGCCGCTGCTGGAGCCCGATGCGCGCACGGCGCTGGTCGAGACGCTGCTGCCGCGCGTGACCGTCACCACCCCGAACGTGCCCGAGGCGCGTGTGATCGCCGCCGCCGGCGATGACAGCGACGCGCCGGAGCTGGCGCGCGCGATCCACGCGCTCGGCCCGCGCTACGTCGTCGTCACCGGCGGCCACCGCGAGCAGGCGACCGACGTGCTGTTCGACGGCGAGACGACGATCGAGATCCCCGGCGAGCGCTACCCGGACGGCGCCGCCCACGGCTCTGGCTGCACCCACTCCTCCGCGCTGGCGGCCCATCTCGCGCTCGGGCTGTCGATCGCCGACGCCGCGCGCGCCGCGAAGCAGGTCGCCGCGCGCGCCGTGCGCGACGGGCTGCGCGAGATCGGCAGAGGCGCCGGGCCGGTCGATGCGCTCGGCATCCGCGCCCGCCCGCCTGTCTGGACGCGCTGAGGGGCGCCGGCCGCGGCGAGGGGCGCCGGCCGCGCTGAGACGCGCTGAGACGCGCCACGACGCCCCGCCACGCACCGATCGTAAGCGCGACATAAACGCTCTGGCATAATCCGCCCATGAAGTTCCTGCGCATGAGACCGGGGCACGGAGAGGTGCTGATCGCCGAGGGCGACGTCGACGTGCAGGAACAGGAACAGGAGCTGGTCGCGGAGTTTCGCCGCCAGCTCGACAGCGGGATGTGGGCGGCGGTGCCGCTCGTCGACCGCGCGGGCCGGCGCGAAGCGCAGATGGCGCGCAGCTTCGAAGAGATCCCGCGCGACGCCGAGCGCGTCATCTTCTTCCCACGCGCCTCCGGCGGGCAGTAGGCGGGCCGGCCGGTGGTCCTCGCTCTCGCCGCCACCGGGATCGTCATCCTCGCTCTGCTCGGCGAGGTCGTGCTGCCGCGGATCGAGCAGGCGATCGGCCACCATCGCGCCCGCCGCCGGCGCCTCCCGCAGGTCGCCGAGTTCGACGTCGATCCCGGCCGTGAGCGGCGCGCCGAGGCGCGCGCCCGCCAACTGCTGAAGTCGTGCGTCAACGACGAGGACTGGGAGATGTACCGCGACCTCGGCTTCATCCGCGTGTGGGGCACCAGAGGTCGCGACGCGGCGCGCGACGAGCCCTACGGCTACCTCGTCTACCCGCACAAGCCGATCCTCGCCTACGTCCCGCAGACCGGCCGCCTGCTGAACGAGTACTGCGTCGAGTTCCCCGACCAGACGCGCCCCTACGGCAGCGCCAGACTGCCCGACTCCGACGACGTGCTCGCCAAGTGGATGGCGCTCACCGGCGACGAGCGGCGGCTGATCGGCTCCTCCAACATGCACCTGCCGGGCCGCCAGATCGACCCCCGCCAGGTCAAGCGTGACCTGTGGCGTCTGCGGCAGTGGGAGCGTGCCCGCGCTCGCGCCGCCGACCGTCCCGGCGGCGGTGGGGAAGGACCCAGCGGCGACGATGGCGGCTCGACACGGGACAGTAGAGTCCCGATGTCGTGAGCCAGGAACCGTTCGACCTCAAGCACCGCAGCCGCGCCCTGACCGAGGGCCCGCACCGCGCCGCGGCACGCTCCTATCTCCACGGGATCGGCTACTCGGCCGAGGACCTCGCGAAGCCGATCGTCGGTGTCGCGCACTCGTGGATCGAGACGATGCCGTGCAACTTCAACAACCGCGTGCTCGCGGCGAGAGTGAAGGAAGGGATCCGTGCGGCCGGCGGCACGCCGATGGAGCTGAACACGATCGCGATCTCCGACGGCATCACGATGGGCACCTCGGGAATGCGCGCGTCGCTCGTCTCACGTGAGCTGATCGCCGACTCGATCGAGCTGGTCGCCAGCGCCCACCACTTCGACGCGATCGTCGTGATCAGCGGCTGTGACAAGACGATCCCGGGCACCGTGATGGCGCTCGCGCGTCTCGACATCCCCTCGCTGATGCTCTACGGCGGCTCGATCCGCCCCGGCGTCTACAAAGGCGAAGAGGTGACGATCCTCAACGTCTTCGAGGCCGTCGGCGCCCACGCCGTCGGCAGAATCAGCGACGAGGAGCTGCACGCGCTCGAAGAGGCCGCTTCGCCCGGCGCCGGCGCCTGCGCCGGCCAGTTCACCGCCAACACGATGGCGATGGCCTTCGAGGTGCTCGGAATCTCGCCCGCCGGCTCCGCGATGGTGCCCGCCGAGGACGGCAGAAAGCGCGAGGTCGCCTTCCAGGTCGGCGAGCTGGTGATGGACGTGCTCAGACGCGGCCTGCGTCCCAGCGACGTGATCACCAAGCAAGCGCTCGAGAACGCGATCGCCGCCGTCGCGATGAGCGGCGGCTCGACCAACGCCGTCCTGCACCTGCTGGCGGTCGCCAAGGAGATGGGCGTTCCGCTCAAGATCGACGAGTTCGACCGCATCAGCGAAGCCACGCCGATGCTCTGCGACCTCGCCCCGGGCGGCAGATACAACGCCACCGACCTCTACGCCGCCGGCGGCGTCCCCGTCGTCTTCAAGCGCCTGAGAGAGCACGGCAGACTGCACGCCGACGCGATCACGGTCACCGGCCAGACCGCCGGCGAGATCGCCGCCGCCGCGCAGGAGACGCCCGGACAGGTCGTCGTGCGGCCGCTCGAGGAGCCGCTGAAGGCCACTGGCGGCTTCGCGATCATGAGAGGCAACGTCGCGCCCGACGGCAGCGTCATCAAGCTCGCCGGCCACGAGCGCCGCTTCCACGTCGGCCCCGCGAAGGTCTTCGACGGCGAGGAGGCGGCGATGAGAGCCGTGCTCGCGAGCGAGATCGAGGCCGACGACATCGTCGTGATCCGCAACGAAGGTCCGGCCGGCGGCCCCGGCATGCGCGAGATGCTCGCCGTCACCGCCGCGATCATCGGCGAGGGCCTCGGCGACAGCGTCGCGCTGATCACCGACGGCCGCTTCTCCGGCGCCAGCCACGGCTTCATGGCCGGTCACATCGCGCCCGAGTCGGTCCACGGTGGCCCGATCGCGGCGCTCAAGACCGGCGACACGATCACGATCGATGTCGACAACCGCCGCATCGACGTCGACCTGACGGACGCCCAGATCGAGGAGCGGCTGCGCGTGTACGAGGTCCCGCCGCGCCACGACCACAACGTCGACGTGGCGATCCGCAAGTACGCCAAGCTCGTCGGCAACGCCTCCGAGGGCGCCGTCACGCACTGAGGCGAGAGCGCCTACTCGCCGAGGAAGCTCGCCAGCAGCCCGTTGAAGATCAGCGGGCGCTCGAGCATCGGCACGTGGCCGGTGTGGGGCAGGATCACCTTGCGCGAGCCCGTGATCAGGCGCTCGAAGCGGTGGGCGTCGGCGAGCGGGACGACCTTGTCGTCGGCGCCCCAGACGATCAGCGTCGGGCAGGCGATCTGCTCCAGCCGGTCGCGCACGTTGTAGCTCAGCAGCGAGTCGAGCGCGGGCAGGAAGCCCGCTCTGCCGGACCCTTCCATCAGCTCGTAGGCCAGCGGCGCCGGCAGCCGCTCCGGATGGCGGGCGACGAACCGCAGCACGAGCCGCCGCAGCCCCGGCCGGCGCGCGAACGGCTCGTGGCGGGAGGCGCCCCACGCCGTCACGATCGCCAGCCCGCGCGCAGCGGTCAGCGCCGGCGCGCGGTTGACGCGGTCGCCGGAGATCCCGGCCGCCGCGACCAGCACCAGCCGCTCGACCCGCCGCGGCAGCGCCAGCGCCAGCTCGATCGCGACGAAGCCGCCCATCGAGTTGCCGACGACGGTGACCGGCCCCGCGACGTCGAGGGCGTCGAGCAGCTGGTCGAGGAAGCCGGCGTAGCCGGCCATCGAGACCTCGCGCGCGGGCAGCTCGGAGGCGCCGAAGCCCGGCAGGTCGACGGCGATCACGCGGTGGGAGGCCGCGAACGCGGGCAGCTGCTCCAGCCAGTTCTGCCAGCAGCCGGAGAGACCGTGGACGAACAGCAGCGGCGGCCCGGAGCCCAGCTCCACGACGTTCGCCCAGCGACCGTCGACGCGCACCCAGCGCTGGTGCTCGCGCCAGTCGACGTCGAGCCACGCCGAGCGCGGCCCCGCCGCCGCACGGGGCGATGTCAAGCCGTCCCTGGCTGCCGTCACGTGCGCCATCGCCCGTCTACCCTAACTGTCAATGCGCATCGCCATCGACATCGACTCGACCCTCCATGACTACTGGGACGTCTTCGCGAAGCTCGCGCGCAAGCGCTTCGGCGTCGCGCTCACCTACGAGGACCAGATCACCTACGACATCGACCGGCTCCGTCCCGAGCAGGTCGCGGCGCTGACGGCGGAGAGCCACGCGGCCGTCCACGTGCTCGGCGCGAGACCGTACGAGGGTGCCGTCGAGGTCGTCAGCGCCTGGCACGATGCCGGCCACTTCATCCACATCACCAGCCACCGCGCGCAGGACGCGCACGAGGCGACCGCCCGCTGGCTCGACGAGATCGGGCTGCCGCACGACGAGCTGTACTGCTCCTTCGACAAGGTCACGCGCTGCACCGAGATCGAGATCGACGTGCTGATCGACGACAGCCCGGCGAACATCCTGCGGGCGCAGGAGGAGCGGATCGTCCCCGCGACGATCCTGCACCCGTGGAATCGCGAGCTGTGCGAGGAGGAGGGCGTGATCTGCGCCGCCGACTGGCACCAGCTGGCGGAGCGGCTCACCCCGGTCCTGGCCGGTACGAGGCCCGTCCGCGGCTAGGGCGCGACGCGCCGCGCTGGCGCGTCGGCACTCCGCAACTGCGCAGCTTCGCCGAGAAAAGCTGTGCATCACGGCTCTTCCGACCGGAGCGCCCGTAGAATCCGGCGCTGGGAGACCGGGTGCGAAGTCGTCGATTCCTCATCGTCGCCGGGCTGGTCGCCGTCCTGCTGGTCGGGGCGGTGGGAGCCTACGCGTACGACCACAGCCAGCGCGACACGATCGCCGACGGCGTCGTCGTCGGCGGCGTCGAGCTCGGCGGGCTGAAGCCCGCGGCGGCGCGCGACAAGCTCGCCGACGAGCTGCACCGCCGGCTCGCGAGACCGGTCGTCGTCACGTTCGAGAGAAAGCGGTACGTGCTCTCCCCGCGCGTCGCCCGCGTGCGCGCGCAGTACAGAGCGATGGTCGGCGACGCGCTCGCGGTCAGCCGCGAGGGATCGATCTTCGCGCGCGTCAGCCGCTCGGTGACCGGCGGCACCGTCGACGAGCGCGTGCGCGCGCGGATCGCCTTCGACGACCGCGCGGTCGACCGCTTCGTCGCCGAGACAGTCAGAGCGCTCGACCGGCCGCCGAAGGACGCGACCGTCAGCTTCTCCGGCAGCTCGCTCGGCGAGGTCGAGGGGCAGGACGGCGTCACCGTCGACGCCCGCCGGCTGCGGCGCGCGGTCGCGCGCGAGCTGGGCACCGTCGGCGGCTCGCGCACGATCGAGGCGCAGGCGGAGGTCGTCAGACCGAAGGTCTCGACCGCGCAGCTGGCACAGGAGTACCCGACGGTGATCACCGTCGACCGCGCGAACTTCAAGCTCTACCTGTGGAAGGACCTGAGAGTCGCGAAGGAGTACACCGTCGCGATCGGCGCGGTCGGCCTCGACACGCCGGAGGGTCTCTACGCGATCCAGAACAAGGCGGTCGACCCGGTCTGGAGCGTGCCGAACAGCGCCTGGGCCGGCGACCTCGCCGGCACGACCGTGCCGCCGGGCCCGTCGAACCCGATCAAGGCTCGCTGGATGGGGATATTCGACGGCGCCGGGATACACGGCACCGACGCCGTCTACTCGCTCGGCACCGCCGCGTCGCACGGCTGCGTGCGGATGGCGATCCCCGACGTCGTCGAGCTGTATGACCTGACGCCCGTCGACACGCCGATCTACATCGCCTGAGCTGATCCGTTCGTGGGCCCCGCGCGCAGCTCTTCCACAGAGATTTCTTTCCAACCTTGGTTCAGCAAAGAGGCATGATGGTCGCTGTGGCGAATAGCGAGAGCGCCGATGAAGATCCCACGTGTCTCCTTCCGCATGACGGCGTACCACAAGGTGGTCGCATCATCCGTACCCTGGATGCGAAACCATGGGCGCTCAGGCCCGTCGGTGTCGGTCATCAACCCGGCTTCGACGAGCTGTCTACGGGTGGCGATCTGACCGGTGTCTGTATCGATGAAGAACAAGGCCATGACCACGCAGCCTAGCGGCGAGACCGTCGCCGACGGCTGGCGCCGCGCCCTGCTGCTGCAGGAGCAGGACCTGCGCCGTCGTGGGGCCGCGGAGAAGACGCGCCACGCCTACGCCGTCGACGGCGGGCAGTTCGTGCGCTGGGCGACCGGCCATGGTCTGACCCCGGCCGCGATCACGCCGCGCGCGCTGCGCCGCTACGCCGCCGGTCTGACTGCTGACGGCCAGGCGCCGACGACGGTCGCCCGCAAGCTCGCCTCGCTGCGCTCGCTCTTCCGCACGCTCGTCGAGCACGGCGAGCTGCAGCAGAACCCCGCCGACCTGCTGTCGGCGCCGCGCAAGGGCTCGCGCCTGCCGTACGTGCTGAAGCCCTCCGAGGTCGCCGCGCTGCTCGACCGCATCCCCGCCGACACGGCGCTCTCGCTGCGCGACCGCGCGCTGTTCGAGCTGGCCTACGCGTCCGGCCTGCGCGCCGAGGAGCTGGTCACGCTCGACGTCGCCTCGATCGAGTTCGACGGGGAGCGCGTCCGTGTCGAGGGCAAGGGCTCCAAGACGCGGATCGTCCCGACGGGCGAACCGGCGCTGGCGGCGATCGCCCGCTACATCGAGAAGGCGCGCCCCGCGTTGGCGACGCCCGAGAGCGACGGCGCACTCTTCCTCTCAAAGTCCGGACGGCGCCTGTCGACCTCCGACGTGCGCCGCCGGCTGCGCGTCTGGGCACGGCAGGCGGCCGGCGTCTCGACGGCCGGCGGGGTCTCCCCGCACGCGCTCCGGCACAGTTTCGCGACCCATCTCCTGGACAACGGGGCGGACCTCCGGTCGATCCAAGAGCTGCTCGGACATGCGAGCATCTCGACGACTCAGGTCTACACTCGGGTAGAGTCCGCGAGGCTGAGGTCGGCATACGCAAACAGCCATCCTCGGGCGTAGGCGGAGGGGGCGGCGCTGGAAACAAACGTCAAAGCGATCGAGCTCAAGGATCTCTGGCGCCGCTACAAAGCGAGCGGCGACGGGCGTGCCCGTGAGCGACTGGTCGTTGCCTATTCACCGTTGGTGAAGTACGTCGCTGGCCGCATGGCCTCCGGCTTGCCCGCCCACGTGGAAGAGGCGGATCTCATCTCCTATGGACTGATCGGCCTGATCTCGGCGATCGAGCGTTTCGACCTCGGCCGCGAGATCAAGTTCGAGACGTACGCGATCCCCCGCATCCGCGGCGCGATCATCGACGAGCTGCGCTCGCTCGACTGGGTTCCCCGGTCGGTGCGCGCGCGTGCCCGCGAGATCGAGCGCGCCAACGCGAAGCTGGAGCACAAGCTGCAGCGCGCGCCGACGGACGAGGAGATGGCGAACGAGCTCGACATGACGATGGACGAGTTCCAGGACGCGCTGATCCAGATCTCGAACTCGACGATCGCCGCGCTCGACGAGCTGTGGACCGTGTCGGACGCCAGCGGCGACCAGATATCGCTGCTCGACACGCTGCAGGACCCGGACGCGCCCGATCCCGAGAAGATCGTCGACGCGAGCGAGCTGAAGGACCGCGTGGCGGACGCGATCGCGCGCCTGCCCGAGCGGGAGAAGCTCGTGATCGCGCTCTACTACTACGAGAACCTGACGCTGCGCGAGATCGGCGAGGTGCTCGGCGTGACCGAGTCACGGATCTCGCAGCTGCACACGAAGGCCGTTCTGCGCCTCCGCTCTCGCCTGCAGAGCGAAGACGCCGAAGCCGGTCTCTGAAACCTGGCGTGACCGCGCGGTGACCAGCCTCTAGGCGAGGCTGGTCACCGGAGGTAGTGTCCGATCAACTCGAGCAGAGGAGATCGGGCATGCACAAGTCCGCCGGCAGGATCCGGAACGTCGCCCTCGTCGGTCACCGCGGCAGCGGCAAGACCTCCCTGCACGAAGCGCTGCTCTACACCGCCGGCGCCGTCAACCGGCTCGGCAAGGTCACCGACGGTACGACGTTCTCCGACGCCGATCCGGACGAGAAGGCCCGCCAGATGTCGATCTCCGCGTCGCTGGCGTCGTTCGAATGGCAGGACCGCAAGGTCAACCTGATCGACACGCCCGGCGAGCCGAGCTTCGTCGCCGACGCGCTCGGCTCGCTGCGCGTCTGCGAGTCGGCGATCTTCGTCGTCAACGCCGTCATGGGCGTCGAGGTCTCGACGACGCGCCTGTGGTCGCGCGCGGCTGAGCTGGACCTCGCGCGGTTGGTCTTCGTCAACATGCTCGACCGCGAGCGCGCCGACTTCTTTCGCACGCTGGAGAGCCTGAAGGCCGCCTTCGGCCCGCACGTCGTCGCGACCGAGATCCCGATCGGGCGCGAGCACGACGTCGCCGGCGTGATCGACCTCGTCGACATGAAGGCGTACTCCTACGACGGCGACGGCCGCGACAACTGCCGCGAGATCCCGATCCCGGCAGAGCTGGCCGACGAGGCGCAGAGCTACCGCGAGAGACTGATGGACGAGGTCGCCGAGAACTCCGACGCGCTGATGGAGCGCTACCTCGACGGCGCCGAGATCTCGCACCAGGAGATCGTCGACGCGCTCAAGGAGGGGACCAACCACGGCGCGCTCTTCCCCGTCACGTGCGGCGTCGCGACGCGCAATCTCGCGACCAACCGGCTGCTCGACGCGATCGTCGAGGACCTGCCGTCGCCGGTCAAGCACGGCGGGCTGGAGGTCGCGGGGATGACGCTCGAGCCGGTCGAGGAGGCCGACCTCTACGCCTACGTCTTCAAGACGCGCGCCGATCCCTTTGCCGGCCGCATCAACCTCTTCCGCGTCTACCAGGGCGTGATGGCGCACGACAGCCACGTGCTGAACACGCGCGCCCACGCGAAGGAGCGGATCGGGCAGCTGCTCGCGTTCGGCGGCAGAGAGACCGCCCACGTCGACGAGTTCGGGCCGGGCGACATCGGCGCCGTCGCGAAGCTGAAGGAGACGACCGCCGGCGACTGGCTGGCGGCGCGCGACGAGCCGATCTCGATGCCGTCGATCCCGCTGCCGGCGCCCGTGATGGCGTTCGCGATCGAGCCGAAGACGAAGGGCGACGAGGACAAGGTCTTCACCGCGCTGCGGCGGCTGCAGGAGGAGGACCCGACGATCGACCTCCACCGCGACCAGCAGACCGGCGAGCAGATCGTCGCCGGCCTCTCGCAGATCCATGTCGAGGTCGTGATCGCGCGGCTGCGGGAGCGCTTCGGCGCCGAGGTGACGCTGAAGCCGCCGCGCGTGCCGTATCAGGAGACGATCCGCGCGCAGGCGAAGGCGCACGGCCGCCACAAGAAGCAGAGCGGCGGCCGCGGGCAGTTCGGCGACTGCAGAATCGAGATCGAGCCGTTGAGCGCGGGGGAGGGCTTCGAGTTCGTCAACGCGATCAGAGGCGGCGCGATCCCGGGCGGCTTCATCCCCGCCGTCGAGAAGGGCGTGCTGGAGGCGATGGAGCACGGCACCGTCGCCGGCTATCCGGTCAAGGACGTGCGCGTGCGGCTCGTCGACGGCTCCTACCACTCGGTCGACTCCTCCGAGATGGCGTTCAAGGTCGCCGGCGCGCACGCGATGAGAGACGCGCTGGAGCATGCGCGGCCGGTGCTGCTGGAGCCGATCATGCTCGTCGCGGTGCTGGCGCCGGAGGCGTCGGTCGGCGACGTGATCGGAGACCTCAACAGCCGCCGCGGGCGGCCGCTGGGAATGGAGCCGAACGCCGGCATGACCGAGGTCAGAGCCGAGGTGCCGATGGCCGAGATGCTCTCCTACGCGCCAGATCTGCGCGCGATCACCGGAGGGCAGGGCGAGTTCTCGATGGAGTTCCTGCGCTATGAGGAGGTGCCGCCGCACCTTGCCGGGAGAGTCGTCGAGCAGGTGCGCGAGCAGGAGGCGGCGCACGCGTAGACGCCGGAGGTCGGCCGCGGGTCGCTATCCTCACCGACCTCATGGCGACGAAGGACATCCGGACCACGCAGGCGCACGTCTCGTGCGACGTCTGCGGCCGGACGCTGTTGCGCGGTGAACGCGCGGAGACCTATCTCGTCGGGGGAACCCGTCGCGAGGTCTGCGAGCTGTGCCAGCCGCGCGCGCTGCACGAAGGGTGGGTGCGCGAGGGCGCGGCGCTGGAGCGCGGCACGCGCCCGGCCTCCGGCGAGCGCCGTCGCTCGCTGTTCAGCCGCCTCAAGCGGCCGCGGCCCGACGACGGCGCCGCGCCCAACGGCGGCAGCCGCGGCCACGACGAGCCGCGCGACGCCTCTCCGGCGCGCTCCTCCTCCCGCGTCGAGCGGCTGGAGCCGCAGCGCGAGCTGCGCCAGGTGCGCGCGGTGCCGACCAACGTCGAGCAGCGCACCGCGACCGCGATCGAGCGCTTCAACCAGAGCGAGCACCCGCGCACGATCGCGGGCGTCGCCCGCTCGCTCGGCGCGCCGGTCGTCGTCGCGCGCGCGCTCGAGGAGCCGGCGAGCATCGTCACGATCGTCGTCTCGTGGGAGCTGTGCTGGTACCGCTACGAGGTCGACCTCGACGGCGGCGCCGTCCGCAGCGCCGGTCAGGGCTACGAGCTCGAGGAGCTGGAGCCGGCCGACCGCGTCGAGGCCAACGCCGTCGCGGACGAGTACGGCGCGCTCACGCCGGCGTGAGCTGGCACGACGTGGCGTCCTGCCGTTGCATTAGCATGCGCTCACTTGGTCGTCGATGACCGGCGAGGACCGTTGATCTATTGCGTAGTGCCCGCTGAGCTCGCTGAGGAGCTCTTCGACAAGCTGACGGCGTACTACGCCGACGATGACAACGTGACGGTGATCGTCGATCGCCGCAGAGGTGAGCGCCGCGAGCGCGACTCCAGCGGTGACGGTGAGTTCGTCCGCACGGTCCGCGACCGGCGACGCCGCGGCGCCTCCGAGCAGCTGCCGCTGGGGCCGGCCGTGCACATCGACGGGAGCGTGTGAGGCTCGTCCTGCACGTCGACGGCGGGGCCCGCGGCAACCCTGGGCCCGCCGCGATCGGCGTCGTCGTCTCGACGCCGGAGGGGGAGACGGTCGAGCAGGTCGCCGAGGCGATCGGCGAGGCGACCAACAACGTCGCCGAGTACCGCGCGCTGCTGCGCGGCCTGGAGGCGGCGCGTGCGCTCGGCGCGCGCGAGGTCGAGGTCGTCGGCGACTCCGAGCTGGTCGCACGGCAGGTCAGCGGCGACTACCGCGTCAAGCATCCGGCGCTGAGACCGCTGCACGCGGCGGCGCTCGAGGCGCTCGCCGGCTTCGACGCGTGGACGATCCGCACGGTCCCGCGCGCGCAGAACGCCGCCGCCGACGCGCTCGTCAACAGCGCGTTGGACGGGTAGCGCCGGTCCGCCCGCTTGCCGCGGGCGGTCTCAGCAAGCGGGCGCGCGGGTACCCCTTCCGTGCCGCTGAGATGTCAGAAAGGGGTGGTCCATGTCCGAGCAGTGCGCGCAGGCGAGCCATCAGACGATTCGCCTCAGCAAGGGCAAACACGCTGCGCCGACCGAAGGCGCCTGCGTGATGGAGCTTGCGTCGATGCTCGCCGGCGAGCCGTTCAGCGACCGTCCGGCTTCGGCCTGCCCGGTCGTCGGCGGCTTCCTGCGGGCCTACAACGACCGCGTCGACGACGAGCGCCGCCAGGACCTCTACCGCTATGCCGCCGAGGTCGTCGGCACGCGCGGCAGCGCCGAGGTCGAACGTGCGCGTGAGCGCCGGTGCCTCGAATGGGCCGACGACCGCAAGCGCGAGCGGGCCCGTCCGCTGCGCTGGGTCACGCGCGCCTCGCCGGCGGTCGTCGACCGGCGGCTCGGGCTCGACGCCGCCGGCACCTTCGCCGCCCGCTCGATCCGCCGCCACACCGACCGCACCCACGCGGCCGCCCTGGCGCTGATCGACGAGCTGATCGAGATGGGGCCGCACCGCGGGGCGAGCGCCGCCGCCGACGGCAGTGGCACAGCCGGCGCGGCGACGGCCTCCTCCTCCGGGACGACGACCGTCTGAGCCGTCAGACGCGCGACGACGTCGCGGTCGGCCGAAGGGTCAGGCCGCGACGCCGTTGGGCGCCAGCACGCTGAGATCCTCCGGTGGGTCGCCGGTCAGCAGCCAGTGGCCGTCGTCGTCGCGCCGCAGCAGCTCGCGCTCGGTCAGGGTGCCGAGCGCCGAGGTGACCGACGGACGCTGCGCCCCCACCAGCAGCGCGAGCTGCCTGTGGGTCAGCGCGAGCGGCACGAGCACGCCGTCGGAGGTGACCTTGCCGTAGCGGTCGGCGAGGTGCCAGAAGAAGGCGAGCAGCCGCACGTCGACGCGCTTGAGGCTGTGGATGCTGACCATCACGGCGAGGTCCTGCGCGCGCTCGTTGGCGCGCGCGACCAGCGCGGTGATCAGCGGGGGCCAGTGAGCGACGACGCGCAGGAAGTGCTGGTCGAGCACGGCGAAGCGCATCGGCTCGATCACCTGCCAGTCGACGTCGTGGCGCATCGGCGCGTCCTGGCCGGTCTCATCCCATGGCCGCAGGATCGTGCCGGGGCCGATCAGCTCGCCGCAGCGGGCTTCCGCGACCGTCACGTCGCGGATCAGCAGGCCGTCGAGCACGAGCAGGCCGAGCTCGACGTCGGGCATCGGCTGGGCTCCTGGATCCCAAGGGCCTGTGGGAACTTCGGCGATCGCTGCGACCGCGTGCTGACGGCAACGGGCGCGATCGGTCTCCTCCAGGACGCTTCGCAGACCTGCGTCGTGATCGAGCACGTAGACGAAGCGGTCGCCGGAACGGGTTGTATCGCTGACACTCATCCAGTTCCTGCAGTACCCGTTCAGGGCGATTCGCTCTCCCGGATTTCCGTTCCGAGCTCCGATCGCGGGCGTCGCCGGCACCGCGCAGGGCCGGCGACGCCCGTGAGCACGGGCGATTACGGCTTGATGATCGGCTTGATGATGCTGGGCTTGATGATGCTCATGCGGTTTCCACCTCCTCTCTGTGGTGGCCGTGGGTGGCGGTCGTCACGCCGCGCGGCTCGCGACATACACGAGCTTCGTGTGGGTCTCCTCGTCGGCCTCCGGGTGCAGGAGGCCGCCGGGGGACTGACCCAGCACGGCTCGGCAGGCGAGGCCGGCTGACGCCAAGGCTGTGCGGACGGTCGACTCGGGGTGGTGGCGCTGAACGTGGCGGCTGACGGCCGCCGCGCTGACCAGCTCGATCGAGGCGGCGCAGAGCGCGCCGGGCACGATCGGCCCGGTCGTCTCTCCGCGCCAGATCGCGTCCGCGAGCGGTCGCTCGAAGGTGGCGCGCGCGCTGAAGCCGTCGCGGTACGTCGCCAGCGTGTTCGCGTCGAACACGTAGACGCCATCCGGGGCCAGGCGACGCGCGACGCTCGCGAAGGCGGCGGCGAGGTCGTCGGCCTCGAGCAGGTAGTTGACGGCGTCGTCGAGGCACGTGACGAGGTCAACCGCGCCAAGTTTTGGCAGCGCTCGCATGTCCGCGACGAGCACGCGGGAGGGCTCGATGCGACCGGTCGCGCGTGCTCGCGCGACCATCGCGGGAGAGAGGTCACAGGCCCACACGTCGTATCCGCGACGCAGCAAGGGGGCGAAGCTCTTGCCGGTGCCGCAGGCGACGTCGAGGGCCCGGCGGCCGCGCACGCCATGGTCGCGCGCGAGCGTTTCGAGGCGGTCGACCCAACCGTCGTGGTCGTACGCATCGGTGAAGCGGTCATAGACCGGCGCCAATCGCTCATAGGCGATCAAGGCGGCTGAGGGGGAGGCGGTCGTCGTCATGACCACCAAGACCCTCTGAACGCTCACAACCGTTTCATACAGTTCGCGAATCTTTCGGAAACCTCGATATTTGCGGGTGTGGCTGGAGCAATCGCGGGGGTCCGCGAGCATCCGCCGGGAGACACGGGGTGGGATTGGGAGCGCATGCGGGCGGCTGCGACACGAGAGGCCCGGCGGTACCTCCCGGCATCGCACGACGTCGATGACGTGGTCCAGGAAGCGCTCATGCGAGCGTGGCGACGACGCGCGAGCTGCCGCTCGGAGGAGCGCATTCCGTGGATGCGTCAGATCGCGCGCAACGAGGCGCTCAGGCTGCTCGACAAGCGGCGTCTGCGCTCCGAGCGGGAGCTGCTCGACGACGAGACGATCCTCGCCACGGTCGCCGACGACCGGGCTGAGCAGCAGCGCGAGGACCTGCTGCGCAAGCTCCAGGTGGGCGAGGTCGTCGGCCGCCTCTCCGTTGATGACCGGAGGTTGCTTGCTCTACGCTATTCCGAAGATTTGAGTCAACCCCAGGTGGCGCGGATGCTCGGCATCCCGGAAGGAACCGTCAAGGTTCGTCTCCACCGACTCCGAGGACGCCTGCGGAAGGATCTCGAGACGAGCCGATGAAGCCGTACAGCGACATCACCGACCCACGCCTGATCAAGGCGCTTGCCCATCCGCTGCGGATCCGCATCCTCGCGATCCTGGAGGAGCGCGAGCTGGCCAGCCCCAACGAGCTGTCGGAGCTGCTCGGAGTGTCGCTCGGCGTCATGAGCTACCACGTGCGCCGCCTGCACGCGCTCGGCTTCCTCGAACTGGTCAGACGGACTCCGCGACGCGGCGCGATAGAGCACCACTACCGCGCGAAGGCACGTCCGAAGGTCTCCGACGAGGGCTGGGCCGAGACCCCGTCGATCGTCAAGCGCGCGATGGTCGGCGCCTCGCTCGAGCAGGTCACCGGCTACGTCTCCGCGGCGGCCTCCAGAGGCGGCTTCGACGGCGACGACGCGCACCTCAGCCGCAGCGTCATCACGCTCGACGAGCGCGGCTGGAAGGAGCTCGCGAGAGAGATGGCGAAGACGCTCGCCTCGATCGAGAGAATCGAGGCCGAGAGCGCCGAGCGCCTGCGCGAGGCCGGCGAGCAGGGCGAGACGAGAACGACCGGCATCGTGCTGATGATGTTCGAGGCCGAAGGCGTTCCCGAGCATCCCGCGGCCGCCGGGGCCGCCGGCGAGGGCCACCTCGGCCGTCGCTCCAGCCGCCGCCCGCGGCCGCTGCACGCGGCCGCCGCCGGCAGCGAGCTGGACTGAGGCGCCGGCCCGCCAGCCGCTGCACCGTGCAGCGGCCGGCGAGCCGAGCGGGCTTCAGCCCTTGACGCGGTAGATCGCGCCGGTCACGTCGCCGGCGTAGACCCAGCCGCCGTTGGTGCCGAGCGCGACGACGGGCGCCGCGAAGCCGTTCAGCAGCGGCGTCGTCTTGTCGCCGCCCGCGAGCGGGACGGAGACGACCTGCGGGCCTCTGCCCGTGCCCGTGAAGAGCGCGAGGTAGACCTTCTGGCCGATCACGCCGATGCCCATCGGCGAGCTGTGCGCCGGCAGCAGCGACAGCGGTCTGGCGAAGTCGGCGCACGCCGCCGGCTTGCTCCAGTTGCAGCTCGGGAAGCCGTAGTCGTCGCCGTCAGCCGGTGCGATCACGTAGTCCGGCGGCTGCTTTCTGCCGAGGTTCTCCTGGCCGAGCGCGGTCGCCAGCGGCGTGTCGGCGCCGGGCGCGAACGTCAGCATCCACGGCTGGCGCAGGCCGGTCGCGTAGCTTCTGAGGTCTCTGCCGTCGGTCGTGAGCGTGACGATCGACTGCGCGAATGGCGCGTCGACCTTCTTGCTGTCGCCCTTCTCCGCCATCGAGACGCCGGCGTAGATGAGGCCGTCGGGGCCGATCGCGATCCCGTTGAAGCCGGTGAAGCCCTTCGGGCCGGTGAAGATCGTCTTGAAGCCGCCGGAGAAGGTCTTGCCGTTCCAGCCTCTGGCCGCGACGATCGTCGGGCCGGAGGAGGCGTAGAGCGTGCCGCCCGAGAAGGCCAGGCCGAAGACCATTCTCGGCGACCCCTTCACACGCGTCGCTCTGCCGCCCGCGAGCGTGTAGATGCCGCCGGGGGCGGAGCCGTCCTCGGCGCCGGCGCCGGCGACGAAGACCGTGCCTCTCCCGAACGCGAACTGGGTCGGCGTCGGGACGCCCTGCGCGACGGTCGTGACCTTCTTGCCGCCGGTCGCCTTCGGCGGGGGCGGCGGGCCCTGGGCTCTTCTGGCGGCCGACGCCGTGCCGGCGCCGAGCGGCGCGAGCGCGAGCGTGAGCACCGCGGCGCACGCGATCCGCGAACGTTTCATGCAGTTCCTCCTGGTGGGAAGTCCGTGGTGGGGCGAAGCCTAGGAACGGTGACCGCTCGGCACATCAGGGGCATCCCCCAATGTGCCCCCGGGACTCAGACCTTCGGCCCCGTACCCGGCCCGCCGCAACGGTTATGCCGGTGCGGGCTCGGCGGCCGGCGCGGCCGGCTCCGGCGGGGCCGAGGCGCGCAGCTTGAGGCCGACGATCGGGAAGATCGCCGTCGAGCAGATCGCCGCGACGATCAGGCTGGCGGCGGTCGAGGAGTGCATGTGGCCCTCCTCGACCGCGATCGTCGTGATCGCGACGACCAGCGGCAGCTCGGTCGCGGAGAAGAAGGCGAGCGCGGCACGATCGCGCGCGGCCAGCACGCGGCGGTAGAGCACGAGCGCCGGGACGCCGCGGACGATCAGGAACAGCACGACGAACATCGGCACCTTGAGGAACTGGACCGGATCGTCGATCAGCGCGCCGAGGTCGACGTTGATGCCGGAGGCGACGAAGAAGAAGGGGATCAGGAAGCCGTAGCCGACGGCGGTCAGCTTCGACTCCAGCACCTCGACCTCGCGGCCGCGCAGCGCCAGCCGCAGGATCACGCCGGCGACGAAGCCGCCCAGCAGCAGGTCGAGGCCGAGTGAGGCGGCCAGCGCGGCGAGCGCGAAGACGATCACGACGGTGACGCGGATCGCCAGCTGGCTGCTCGTCTCCAGCGTGCGCTCGACGAGGTCCCAGCCCTTGCCGACCGAGCGCACCGCGATCACGCCCGCCAGCACCGCGACGATCACGAAGGCGATCAGGATCAGCGCATTCTCGATCGCGGTCTTCGTCGAGAAGACGAGCGTGATCAGCAGGATCGGGCCGAACTCGCCCATCGCGCCGGCGCCGAGCAGGTAGGTGCCGAAGCGGGTCTTCAGCTCACCGGCGTCGCGCAGGATCGGGATCAGCGTGCCGATCGCCGTCGTCGCCATCGCCGAGCCGACGAACAGCAGCGACAGCACGATGCCCGCCGCCGCCAGCAGCCCGCCGAGCGCGTACGCGAGCACCAGCGAGAGCAGCCAGCCGAGCCCGGCCAGCTTCAGCGGCTGCCCCTTGATCCGCTGGAAGTCGATCTCGTAGCCGGCGAAGAAGAACAGCATGCCGAGGCCGAGGTTGGAGAAGAAGTCGACGAACGGGTCGGCCTCGGCGATCCCGAGCACCTCGGGGCCGATCACGATCCCCAGCACCAGCTCCAGCACGACGACGGGGACGACGAGCTTCGTCGCGACCATCCCCGCGATCACGGCCGCGAGCGCCGCCACGGCGACGATCGCGAGAAAAGAGCCTGCGTCTACTCCGGTGGCGTCCACGGGCGCGGCACTCTACCCCGTGGTGAGGCGTCAGTCGACGTGGGCGAGCGCCTGACGCGCCAGTTCCAGCACGCCGTCGCGGCTGCCGGCGACGGCCATGAAGCGGCCGCTGTGGCAGAAGCGGGCGTCGGCGACGCCGGTCACCTCGGCCAGCTCGGCGTCGGAGCGGCCGGCCCACGGCTCCGGCAGATCCTTGCGGTTGGTGAACTCGCCGAGCACGCGCGGGACCGCCTGCAGGCCCCAGTCCTGCTCGCGCGGGTAGACGACGTAGAGCGCGTCCGGCGCGCTCGGCACCAGCTCGCGGTGCCACGGCATGCCGCGGTCCAGCTCGATCAGGCGCGGGTCGTCGGCGCGCGCGATCGCCGCGCGCACGAGCGCGGCGGCGCTGACCTGCGCGATCGCGGAGGCCAGCTCGCGCGCGAGGATCCCGGTCGCGAACTCCAGCGCGGCGTCGAAGGCGCGCCGCTTGCCGGCGCTGGAGGCGTCCTCGTCCCAGTTCGGGTTGAAGGCCGCGATCGCGTGCGAGACCGTCATCGCCTGCACGTCGCCGATCAGCGGGCTGCTGATCGTCTGTCCGGTGTCGTTGGCGTCGACGCTCTGCACGAGCACCTCGTCGATCCGACGGGCGACCTCGTCGTCGCCGCCCGCGACGCGCGCGCCGAACTCGCGCCAGACGAGGCCGAAGGAGGCGTAGCGGATGCCGTTGGCGCGCTCTCCGGCGCCGCCGCGCTGATGGTGGTCGAAGTCGCCCGTGGCGGGGTCGTTGCGCTGGCCGACGTCGACGCGCAGGTCGGCGGCGGCGAGCAGCTCGGGATCGCGCGTGCGCACGATCTCCAGCGGCCCGCGGGCGGGCTCCGCTCTCGTGAGCAGGGTCAGCGCGGCGAGCGCGAAGACGTCGTCGGCGTGGAAGGAACCGGAGTGGGTGGCGACTCTCATCGCCCGTCACGGTAGGGCATGGGGCGGAGGGAGGGCGCGTCGAACGAGCGGTTGGGCATGGGGCGGAGGGGCGCGTCGAGCGGGGGCTAGGGGCGGACGGCGGCGCCGTCGACGGTGACCGCGCCGCGCAGCACGCGCAGCTCGACGAGGCCGGCGCGGGCGCGGCGGGCGCCGACGAGCGAGCGCGGCGTGCTGCCGCGCGCCGCGCCGACCGCGAACGTCTCGCCGCGGCCGCCGTCGCTCAGCCGCACCTCGGCGGCTGGGCCGCCGCGCAGCAGCACGACCGGCCGCCCGGCGGGCAGCCGCACGCGCAGCAGCGCGCCGCGCCCACCGCGCGAGACCGTCCGGTGCC
>NZ_JAWSTH010000041.1:0-50203 GCF_033542075.1 Conexibacter stalactiti | reverse complement strand
GTCAGCGGCGCGGCCGGCCCCGTCGGTCGCGCGATCTGCGCCGCCCTGGCGAGCGCCGGCTGGCACGTCGCCGGCGCCGACCGCCGCGGCAGCGGCGCCGCGCTCGCGCTCGACGCCACCGACGGCGGCGAGGTCCGCGCCGCCGTCGCCGAGCTGGAGCGCGTCCACGGCGCGGTCGAGCTGCTCGTCACGACGACCGGCGACGCCGCGGCCGACGAGCCGTCGCTCGCCTTCGACGCGATCGACCCATCCACCTGGAACCAGGCACTCGACGACCAGCTGCGGATGACCGTCCACTGCGCTCGCGCCGTGCTGCCGGGGATGCTGGCGAGCGGGAACGGCGGCCAGATCGTCGCCGTCACCTCCGCCGCCGCGCTCGACGGCGGCCGTCAGGAGGCCCATCGCGCCTCCGCCGACGGCGCCGTGATCGGCCTCGTGAAGGCGCTCGCGCGCGAGTACGGTCCGCAGGGGATCGCCGTCAACACGCTCGCGCCGGGCGCGATCGCGCCGGAGCAGGTCGCCGCCTCGGTCGCCTTCCTCGCGCGCGAGCCGCACTACTTCGCCGGCCAGGTGCTGTGCCCGAGCGCGGGGCGGATCCTGTGAACGCGCTCGAGACCGCCGCGACCCCGACGCCCGACCGCCCGCTCGCCGGCCGCGTCGCGCTCGTGACCGGCGCGGCGCAGGGGATCGGCGAGGTGACCGCCCGCCGGCTCGCCGCCGACGGCGCGACCGTCGCCGTCAACGACCTGCGCGAGACGCCGCGCCTGACCCAGCTCGCCAACGAGCTGGGTGGGATCACGGCGCCCGCCGACGTCAGCGACCACGCCGCGATCGCGGCCGCCGTCGCGCGCGCCGAGGAGCGGCTCAGCCGGCCGGTCGACCTGCTCGTCGCCAACGCGGCGCTGGAGCAGATGGGCGACTTCCTCGAGCAGGAGGAGGCGGAGATCTTCGATCAGGTCGACGTCAACCTGACCGGCACCTACGCCTGCATCCAGGCGGTGCTGCCGGGGATGCGCCGCGCCGGCGGCGGCGCGATCGTCGTGATCACGTCGATCTGGGGGATCACCGGCTGGCCGCGCGCGGCCGCCTACTCGGCGTCGAAGGCCGGCACGATCAGCCTCACGAAGGCACTCGGCCGCGAGCTGGCGCCGGAGCGGATCCGCGTCAACGCGATCGCGCCCGGCGTGATCGACTCGCCGCAGATCGAGGTCGACGCCGCCGACGCCGGCATGACGCTCGACGAGCTGCGCGAGATGTACGCCGGCAGGACTGCGCTGAAGCGGGTCGGCCAGCCGGCCGAGATCGCGTCGCTGGTCGCCTTCCTCGGCAGCCCGGCCGCCGAGGGCTACGCCGGCCAGGTGCTGCAGCCCAACGGCGGCGCCCAGCTCGGCTGGGCGTAGCTCAGCCGGGAGCACCGCAGGTCTACTACCGCTGAGCAGTAGTAGACCTGCGGAGGTCGGGCACGACGGGGCGCGGCTACGAGAAGGCGTTCAACCCCGTCAAGGCGCGGCCGAGGACCAAGGAGTGGACCTCGTGGGTGCCCTCGTAGGTCAGCACGGTCTCGAGGTTCGCGGCGTGGCGCATCACCGGGTACTCCAGCGTGATCCCGTTGGCGCCCATGATCGTGCGCGCCTCGCGCGCGACGGCCAGCGCCGCCGACACGTTCGAGTACTTGCCGAGCGAGACGTGCTCGGGCTTCAGCGTGCCGGCCTCCTTCATCCGCGCCAGCCGCAGCGCCAGCAGCTGGCCGGCGGCGACTCTCGCGCCCATCTCGGCGAGCTTCGCCTGCGTCAGCTGGAAGGAGCCGATCGGCTTGCCGAACTGGATCCGTGTACGGGCGTACTCGACGGCTGCCTCCAGGCAGGCGCGCGCGGCGCCGTTGGCGCCGAAGACGATCCCCAGCCGCGCCTCGCCGAGCACCGTCAGCGGCCCGCCGAGCCCGCGCGCGCCCGGCAGCTCAGCTGAGGCCGGCAACCGCACGTCGTCCAGCAGAAGCTCCGAGGTCACCGACGCGCGCAGCGACAGCTTGTGGTGGATGTCCTGCGTCGTGAAGCCCGGCGTCCCTCTCGGCACGAGGAAGCCGCGGATGCCGTCCTCGGTCTTCGCCCAGACGATCGCGACGTCGGCGATCGAGCCGGTCGTGATCCACATCTTCGTGCCGTTCAGGATCCAGTCGGAGCCGTCCCTGCGCGCGGTCGTGCGCATCGAGCCGGGGTCGGAGCCGGCGTCGGGCTCGGTCAGGCCGAAGCAGCCGAGCGCCTCGCCGGTCGCCATCCGCGGCAGCCACTCCTGCTTCTGCTCCTCGGAGCCGAAGCGGTGGATCGGGAACATCACCAGCGAGCCCTGCACCGACACGAGCGAGCGCAGGCCGGTGTCGCCGGCCTCCAGCTCCGCGCAGACGAGGCCGTAGGCGGTCGGCGAGGCGCCGGCGCAGCCGTAGCCCTCCAGATGCATGCCGAGCAGCCCCAGCTCGCCGAAGCGCTGCGCCAGCTCGCGCGGCAGCTCGCCGTCCTCGAACCACTGCGGCACGTCGGGCAGCAGCTCTCTCTGCACGAACGCGCGGACGGTGTCGCGCAGCATCCGCTCCTCGTCGAGCAGGTCGGCGTCGAGGCCGAGGATGTCGTTGGCGGGCAGGGTCGGGGTGCGGGGTACGACGGCGCTCATGCGGATTCCTTTGCGAGCATGCGGGTGACGGTCTCGGCGACGCAGACGGGCTTCGAGCCGCCCTCGCGCTCGACGGTGACGCGGGTGCGCGCCTGGACGCCGCCGCGCACGTCGGTCACGTCGATCAGCTCGACGTGGGCGCGGATGCGCGCGCCGGCCGGGACCGGGGCGGGGAAACGGACCTTGTCGGAGCCGTAGTTGACGAGCGAGTCGGCGCCCTCGAAGCGGTAGGCGCCGCGCACGAGGCGCGGGATCAGTGACGTCGTCAGGTGCCCGTGGGCGATCGTCGTGCCGAACGGACCGGCGGCCGCTCTCTCGACGTCGACGTGGATCCACTGCTCGTCCTCGGTGACGCGCGCGAAGGCGTCGATCCGCTCCTGGTCGACGGTCAGCCAGTCGCTGGAGCCGAGCGGCTGCCCGGCGAGCGCGCGCAGCTCGTCGAAGCCGCGCACGACGCGGGGGGAGGCGTCTCGCGCGGGGGTGGGGGCGTCCGGCGTGGGGACGGGGGCGTCCGGCGTGGGGACGGGGCCGCTCATGCGAGATGCCCCCCGATGCGGCGCCGCCCGGCGAGCAGGTCGCGCGCGATCGTGCGGCGCTGGATCTCGTCGGTGCCCTCGTAGATCCGCCACAGGCGCGCCTCGCGGTACCAGCGCTCGATCGGCAGCTCGCTCGTGTAGCCCATGCCGCCGTGGATCTGCATCACGCGGTCGACGACGCGGTTGGCGGCGGTCGCGCCGCCGAGCTTCGCCAGCGCCGCCTCGTGGCGCGCGCCGCGGCCCTGCTCGAGCGTCCAGGCGGCGACGAGCACGAGCCAGCGCGCCTGCTCCAGGTCGAGCTCGCAGTCGGCGATCATCGTCTGGATCATCTGGTGCTCGCCGATCGTCTTGCCGAACGTCTTGCGCTCGTTGGCGTACTCGACGGCCATGCCGAGCAGCCGCTCGGTCGCGCCGATCGCGCGCGAGGGGATCACGTAGCGGCCGCGGCCGATCCACTCCATCGCCAATCTGAAGCCCTCGCCGACCTCGCCGAGCACGTTGCGGTTCGGCACGCGCACGTCGACGAAGCCCATCGAGGCCGGGGTGGAGGGACCCATCGTGTGGATCGGGTCGGCCGTCCAGCCCATCGAGCGGTCGACCAGGAAGGCCGTGTGGCCGCCGCGGTGCCCGAGTTCAGCATCCGTCACCGCGACGACGATCGCGAAGTCGGCCTCGACGCCGCCGGTGATGAAGGTCTTCTCGCCGTTGAGGACCCAGTCGTCGCCGTCGCGCACGGCGCGCATGCGGATCGCGGTCGCGTCGGAGCCGGCCTCCGGCTCGGTGATCGCGAAGCAGGAGATGCGGTCGCCCTCGATCGTCGGCCGCAGGAACTCCTCCTGCTGCTCGGGACTGGCCTTGTACAGGATGTTGTCGGCCTCGCCGCCGAACAGGAACGGCACGTAGGTGCGGCCGACCTCGGTCCAGATCAGCGACTGCGTCACGGGCGGCAGGTCGGCGCCGCCGTGCTCGGCCGGCGTTCCTATGCCCCAGAAGCCGAATCTGCGCGCCCGCGCCTGGAGGTCGCGCAGCTCGGCGCGCGTGATTCCCTTCTCGCCGCGCCGCTCGCGCTGCAGCACCTCGGGCTCCAGCGGCATCACCTCCTTCGCGATGAAGGAGCGGGCGGTGTCGCGTATGTCGCGCTGGACGTCCGTCAGTCCGAGGTCCATCAGCGCTGCCCTCCGGTCACGTAGAGCGTCTGGCCGGTCACGTGGCGCGCGTCCTCGCTGGCGAGGAAGGCGACGACGGCGGCGATGTCGGCCGGGAAGGCGACGCGCCGCAGCGGGATCGCCTGCGCGACTCTCGCCTGGAACTCCTCTGGCTCCATCCCCTGGCGACGGGCCGTCAGGTCGGTCATCTCGGTCGCGACGAAGCCGGGGGCGACGGCGTTGGCGTTGATGCCGAACGGCCCCAGCTCCTGCGCGAGCGTCGCGGTCAGGCCCTGGATGCCGGCCTTCGCGGCGGCGTAGTTGGCCTGGCCGCGGTTGCCGAGCGCCGAGCGGCTGGAGAGCGAGACGATCTTGCCGCTCTTGGCGGGGACCATCACGCGCTGGGCGGCGCGGGCGCAGAGGAAGACGCTCTTGAGGTTGACGTCGATGACGCTGTCCCACTCGTCGTCGCTCATCTTGAAGAGCAGGTTGTCGCGTGTGACACCGGCGTTGTTGACGAGCACGTCGAGGCGGCCGTTGCGCGCGGCGACGTCGCCGATCGCGCGGTCGACCTCTTCGGCGACGGAGACGTCGACGGCGTAGGCGACGGCCGCGCCGCCGCCGGCCTCGATGCGGTCGGCGGTCGCGCCGGCGCCGGCCTCGTCGCGGTCGAGCACCGCGACGGTCGCGCCCTCGTCCGCGAGCCGCTGCGCGACGGCCGCGCCGATCCCGCCCGCGGCGCCGGTCACGACCGCGACCTGGCCGCTGAAACGTTGTGACATCAGAACTCCTCCTGATCGAGCTAACGAACGTTCATGCAAGGCTAACATCGTTCGTGACGGAATAGACTAACGACGTTCATTCGCCATTTCAGCCACAATGACGAGATGAGCCCGGAGGAGACCGCGGCGGACGACGGGCACGGCCCCGCCGCCGCGCCCGCGACGACGCCTGCGTCGTCGGCCACGACGACCTCCGCGGCTTCGCGGCCGGCCCCGCTCGGCCGCGAGCGGATCGCCGTGGCGGCGCTCGCGCTGCTCGACGCCGGCGGTGAGGAGGCGGTCACGATGCGCGCGATCGCCGAGCGGCTCGGCGTCCGGGCGCCGTCGCTGTACAACCATGTGCGCTCCAAGGACGCGCTGCTGGGGCTGGTCGCCGATCGCGTCGTCTCGGGCGTCGACGCCTCCGGCTTCGACACGCTGCCGTGGCCGGACGCGCTGCGCCGCTGGGCCTGGTCCTACTACGACGCGCTCGCCGCGCACCCGAACCTGGTCCCTTACGTGGCGGCGAATTTCGGGCGCATCGACGCTTCGCTGCGGCGTGCGGAGCAGGTCTATCGCGGCCTGCTCGACGCCGGCTGGTCGCCGTCGCGGGCGACGCGGATCGCGGCCGCCGTGCGCTACGCGGTGCTCGGCGCGGCGGTCGGCTCGTTCGCCGGCGGCTTCGACGCCGACGGCCCGCAGGTCGCCGACCGTTTCCCCGCGCTGCGCGACGCCGGCAGGATTCCTGAACGGCGCGCGGCGATCGACCGCGCCGCGCTCGACCTGCTGCTGGAGCGCTTCCTCGACGGACTTGGCACGCCGCCGCCCGCGCCTGCCGCGTAGCACGGAGACGGGCCGGGTTCGATCGGACCTGTGCGCGATGCGCTCGCGTGCGAGGGCTTCGACGGGTGGCGAATCGTCTTTCGACATTCCGCACCTTGACGAGTCTCGAAGAGCGTGGGAGGGTACTCACGAACGATTGTTAGTTAGCCTCGTCGACATCGTTTCGGAGAGGCTCGCTCGAAGGAGGATCAGTTGCGTCGCACCGCCACGTTCCGTCGTAGCCTCGGAGTGCTCGGGCTCGTCGGCGCTCTCGCCGCCGTCGGCTGCGGAAGCTCCGATGACGACTCCTCCTCGACCTCCGCCGCGGCCGGCTCGACCGGCACCACGGCCGCGGCGCCGGAGACGAGAGACGTCAAGTTCATGCTCGAGTGGGCCGCCAACGCCTCGCAGATCTGGGCGATCGCAGGCAAGGAAGAGGGCTATTTCGCCAGAAACGGGATCGATCCGGAGTTCCAGTTCCCGGACGACTCCGCCACGCCCATCAAGGCGCTGCAGGCCGGCAGAACCGACTTCGGCCTCCAGCTCAGCATCGGCCCCGCGATCGCCAAGGGCGAGGGCGCCGGCATAAAGGTGATCGGCACGCTGGAGCTGCTCGACGTCGGTCTGATGGTCCAGTCCGACGAGATCAGCGACTTCCAGGAGCTGAAGGGCAAGACCGTCGGCGTCGGCTCCTCGACGTACAACGAGGTCTGCTTCGAGCGCACGCTGCAGACGCAGGGGATGACAAAGGACGACGTCAAGATCGTCGACCCGGGCTTCAACCTCGTCCCGCCGCTGCTGGCCGGCAAGTTCGCCGGCGTCAACGGCTCCCACTACGAGGCCGCGATCGCGCTCGCCAAGGAGCCGGACAAGCCGATCAGAATCCTCTCGTTCGCGCCCGATTCGTGCCCGTACGACCCGATCCAGATCCTCACCACGGACAAGATGATCGAGGAGAACCCGGAGCTGGTCAGATCGTTCCTGAGAGGGATCGCCGAGTCGCTCGCCTGGTCGATGGACGACCCCAGAGCCGCCGCCGCGATCTGGGCTGAGCGCTACCCCGACCTCGACCCGAGATCGGACCTCGCGCAGTGGGAGGCGAGCGCGCCGACCTTCTGCGGTCCGTACTCCGAGAGAGAGGGCCTGCTCTACAGCGACCCGGACCAGTACAGACAGCTGATCCAGCTGGCCGCCGACGCCGAGGCGATCGACGCGCCGTACCCCGTGGAGGACCTGATGACCAACGAGTTCCTGCCGGAGCCGAAGATCACGGAGCCGTGCGCGAACGACCGCTACAGAGACGAGCCGCTTGCGCAGGTGACGGGCTGATGGCCGCCCCCTGGCGTCGCGCGCGCAGCACGGGGACAGAGGCTGAGTTCAGATCGTTCGCGTTCGACCACCTCTCCTTCGCGTACGGCGAAGGGGAGGACGCCGTCGAGACCGTGCGCGATTTCAGCCTTGAGGTCAAGGCCGGTGAGTTCGTCACCATCGTCGGACCGTCCGGCTGCGGCAAGTCGACGCTCTTCAACGTCGCCTCCGGACTGACGCCTGCGATGCCGGGGGGCGTGCGCGTCAACGGCGAGCCGTTGACGGGCGTCAATCCGTACACCGCGTACATGTTCCAGCGCGACGCGCTGCTCGACTGGCGCGACGTGCTCGGCAACGTCTCGCTCGGCCGCGAGTTCCTCGGCGCGAGCAAGAAGGAGGCCGAGGCCGGGCTGCGCGAGTCGCTCGCGGAGTTCGGTCTCGAAGGCTTCGACAAGCGCCGCCCGTACGAGCTGTCGGGCGGCATGCGTCAGCGCGTCGCGCTGATGCGCACCTACGCGACCGACCGGCCCGTCCTGCTGCTGGACGAGCCGTTCGGCGCGCTCGACGCGCTCACGCGTCTGAGAATGCAGGAGTTCCTGCTGAGACGGTGGGACGACGACCACCGCACCGTCATCTTCATCACCCACGACGTCGACGAGGCGCTGCTGCTCGGCGACCGCGTGATCGTCCTGACCCCGCGCCCCGCGCGCATCTGCGAGGAGATCGAGGTCGGCCTGGAGCGCCCGCGCAACGCCGAGGCGCTGATGGTCAGCCCGGACTACATCAGCATGCGGGCGCGGATCATGCACCTGCTGCACGGCAACCCGGCCGTCGCGGCGAGAGAGGAGCTGGTCGCATGAGCGCCGTCTCGCAGAGGTCTGATCCCCAGACCGCTTCAGGCACCGCGCCGGCCGCTCCGCGGACGAGCAGGAGAGCACCGCGCGGCCGCCCCTTCTTCCTGCGCGTGACCTTCCTCGCGCCGCTCGCGGTGATCCTGCTGCTGCTCGGCGTCTGGCAGTTCATCAGCGCGACCGGGATCATGGACGAGCTGACGCTGCCGGCACCGACGACCGTCGCCGAGAGCCTCTGGGTCGACCGCGCGATGTACTGGGACAACGCCAAGGTGACGTTGACCGAGATCGTCATCGGCATCGTGATCGGCATCACGCTCGGCGTGCTGCTGGGGATCGCGATCGCGCTCCAGAGAGTGCTGCGCGTCGCGCTCTACCCGCTCGTCGTCGGCTCGCAGTCGCTGCCGGTGCTGGCGCTGGCGCCGATCCTCGTGCTGTGGCTCGGCTTCGGGATCGCGCCGAAGATCGTGATCGTCGTGCAGATCATCTTCTTCCCGGTCACGGTCGCGACGATCCAGGGCCTCTCGTCGGTCAGCTCCGAGGTGCTCGTCTTCGGGCGCAGCCTCGGCGCCTCCTCCTGGACGCTGTTCTGGAAGGTGCGCGTGCCGGCGATGCTGCCGTACTTCTTCGGCGGCCTGAAGATCGCCAGCTCCTACGCCGCGGTCGCCGCCGTGATCGCCGAGTGGACCGGCTCCGACAGAGGTCTCGGCGCGCTGATGCTGCGCGCCAACTCCGACTACAACACCGAGGTCGTCTTCGGCTCGGTCGTGATCATCACCGTGATCGGCCTGTCGCTGTTCGGCCTCGCCTCGCTCGCCGAGCGCAAGCTGACCCCGTGGGCGCACGCCTCGCGCGAGCGCTGAGCACGAGCACTGAATTCACCCCGCAATGTACGAACGTCAGAAGGGACCCATCCGATGAAGCTCGACGACTTGAGCTGGCCCGACGTCGACGCCGCCCTCGGCGCCAACACGCCGGTGCTGCTGCCGTTCGGCTCGCTCGAGCAGCACGGTCCCCACCTGCCGTTCGACACCGACACGGTCTGCGTGCAGGCCGTGGCGGACCGCGCCGCCTCCCTCTCCGGCGCGCTCTCGCTGCCCGCCCTCAGCTACGGAGCCCCCTCCCGGCCCCGCAGCGGGGGCGGGCCTGTCTTCCCGCTCGGCGCGGAGATCCCGCTCGGCGTCTACTTCGACGTCGTGCGCGGGATCGTCCTCAACCTGCTCCAGCGCGGCGTCACCAACCTGCTGATGCTGAGCTGGCACACCGAGAACGGCGTCGTCCTCTACGACGCCGCGCGCGAGGCGGTCTCGCTCGCCGGCACCGACGCGAAGGTGATCGCGCTCGACTCGCCCGGCAGCTTCTGCAAGCCGGAGACGGCGAAGAAGATCTACGTCGACGGTCCCGTGCCCGGCCACTTCGAGCATGCCGGCCTGATCGAGACGTCGGTGATGCTGGCGCTGCAGGCCGACCGCGTGAAGCCGTTCGGCGACGTGCAGGCGCAGCTGCCGTCGCTGAAGTACGACGTGATCCCGCAGCCTGACGGCGCCGTCTCGCCGACCGGCTCGTTCACGTCGCCGAGAAACGCCACCGCCGAGATCGGCAACCTGCTGCTCGACGACGTCGTGCCGGGCCTCGCGGGCGCGATCGAGACCGAGTTCTCGACGCGCCGCTAGCCCGTCCCGCGCGGCGCGCCTCGGCGCGGCGCGCCTCGGCGCGCCGCGCCGCCTGACTCCAGCCTCCACCACGGCCACACCCTCCCGTCGCCACCGCTCCGATCGAGGAAGGACTCATCGATGCCCGAAACGCTCATCAGCGTCGACCTCTCAAAGCCCGCCGAGGACCAGGACGCCCCGCTTCACAACCGCTGGCACCCGGACATCCCGGCGCAGGTCAGCGTCAAGCCCGGCGACGTCTTCCGCCTGGAGTGCAAGGACTGGACCGACGGCCAGATCTCCGACGACGACTCGGCCAACGACATCCGCGACGTGCGGCTGGAGCGCGTCCACGTGCTGACCGGCCCGGTCGCCGTCGAGGGCGCCGAGCCGGGCGACCTGCTGAAGGTCGACCTGCTCGACGTCGGGCCGCTGCAGCGCGACGAGTGGGGCTTCACCGGCGTCTTCGCGAGAGAGAACGGCGGCGGCTTCCTGACCGAGCACTTCCCGGACGCGCTGAAGGCCGTCTGGAGATTCGAGGGCGCCTACGCGAGATCGCGCCACGTGCCCGGCGTCCGCTTCCCCGGGATCATCCACCCGGGCCTGATCGGCTGCGCGCCGTCGCACGACCTGCTCGGCACCTGGAACAAGCGCGAGCAGGCGCTGATCGACACCGACCCTGGCCGCGTGCCGGCGCTGGCGCAGGCGCCGAACCCGGAGCTGGCCGCGCTCGGTTCGCTGACGGGCGCCGACTTCGACCGCGTCGCGCGCGAGGGCGCCCGCACCGTGCCGCCGCGCGAGCACGGCGGCAACTGCGACATCAAGAACCTCTCGCGCGGCTCGACCGTCTACCTGCCGGTCTACGTCGACGGCGCCAACCTCTCGATCGGCGACCTGCACTTCTCCCAGGGCGATGGCGAGATCACCTTCTGCGGCGCGATCGAGATGGCCGGCTACGTCGACATGTCGGTCGAGCTGATCAAGGGCGGCGTCGCGAAGTACGGGATCGTCAACCCGATCTTCAAGCCCTCGCCGCTGGAGCCGCACTTCGACGACTACCTCGCCTTCCAGGGGATCTCGGTCGACGAGCACACGGGCGAGCAGCTCTACCTTGACGCCCACGTCGCCTACCGCCGCGCCTGCCTCAACGCGATCGAGTACCTGTCGCGCTTCGGCTTCACGCGCGAGCAGGTCTACATCATCCTCGGCACGGCGCCGGTCGAGGGGCGGATCTCCGGGATCGTCGACACGCCCAACGCCTGCTGCACGGTCTTCATCCCGACTTCGATCTTCGACGGCGACGTGAACCCGGGCGTCGGCGGGATCCCGACGATCGGCAGCGGTCAGGTGGCGCTGGCGGGGTAGCGGCGGCGCGCCGCTGTGTGATCGGCGTCCCAGCGGGCACCGACGCGGGCCGCTACCGTCCCGCGTCGTGCCCGAGCCTGGTCGCTTCCGCTTTCCCCTGGTCGTCTTCGCCTTCGCGATCTGTTCGTTCGCGATCGGAACGACCGAGTTCGTCGCGATCGGGCTGCTGCCCGAGGTCTCCGACGCGCTCGACATCTCGACACCGATGGCCGGCCATCTCGTCTCGGCGTACGCGCTCGGCGTCGTCGTCGGCGCCCCGCTGATGATCGCGCTCGGCGCGCGCATGCCGCGACGAGCGCTGCTGATCGCGCTGATGACGCTGTTCGTGCTCGGCAACATCGCCAGCGCCCTGGCGCCGTCGTTCGGGACGCTGTTCGTCGCGCGCGTGATCACCGCGCTGCCGCACGGCGCGGTCTTCGGACTGAGCGCCGTCGTCGCCGCGCAGCTGGTCGCGCCGGCGCGGCGGGCGCAGGCGATCTCGCTCGCCTTCCTCGGGCTGACGCTGTCGAGCTTCGTCGGCGCGCCGGCCTCCACGCTCGTCGGCCAGCAGCTCGGCTGGCGCGCGGCCTTCGTGCTCGTGACGGTGCTCGGCCTGATCGGCCTGCTGGCGCTGGTCGCGACGATGCCGCGGCTGCCGCGGCCGGAGGGCGTGACGCTGAAGCGCGAGATCTCCGTGCTGGTCAAGCCGAGAGTGCTGCTGTCGCTGTCGATCGCCGTCGTCGGCTTTGCCGGGATCTTCGCCGCGATCGGCTACGTCGCGCCGATCCTCCAGAACGACGCCGGCTTCCCGAAGGGGTCGGCGATCTGGGGCCTGTCGGTCTTCGGCCTCGGGATGACGGTCGGCAACCTGCTCTCAGCGCGGCTGCAGCGGCTGCGCGTCCACAGCCCGCGCGACAGCGCGGTGCTGATGGCGCAGGTGCTGGCGCTGCTCGGCGTCGTGCTCGCCTGCTTCGTCGCGACCGCGCACGTGCCGCCGCTGGCGGTGGTGAACGTCTTCCTGATCGGCGTCGTCGGCTTCACCGCCGTGCCGATCCTGCAGGCGCAGCTGCTCGACATGGCCGCGGCGGCGCCGACGATGGCCTCCGCGACCGTCCACTCCGCCTTCAACGTCGGCAACGCCTTGGGCCCCTTCGCCGGCGGCCTGGCGATCGACGCCGGCCTCGGCGACGCGAGCGCGGCGGGAGCCGGCGCGGTCCTGGCCGCCTGCGGCCTCCTCCTGGCAGCCGCCGCCATACGCGCCGCCCGCCCCGCCGCAGACCCGGCCCCCGCCTGAGTTGCCAGCTCGACGTGGCGATCGCCCACGTTGGTGCTATGGACGGAATACCGGGTTGATGCTGAGCAGGTAGTCGGCAGAATGGCGCGAACGTGGAGACGCCATGCTGCTGACCGACGCGGAGATCGCGCGCCTGATCGACGAACGCAAGCCCGCACTCGACGCGGTCGCCTTCCTGCACGCCTTTGCCAGGTCGGCGCCGGTACGCGGCCATCGACGCACGACGAGATCGGTCGTCGGCGAGTCCGGAAGTCGCTTCGACGTCCACCTGCGGCAGGGCGTGTTCTCGCCCTACGACTTCTCGGTGATCCTCGCCTACCTGCCTCCGCACGGGACCGAGCTCATCCTGCGCCGTCATAACGGCAGAGGACACCCGCATCGCAACAAACTCGAGCGCGACACGGTCGATCGTGACGCGTTCCACATCCATTTCGCGACCGAGCGATACCAGCTCGCCGGGCTGTCGATCGACGGCTTCGCAGAACCGACCACCGCCTTCAGCGACCTCGCGACCGCGCTTGATGCGATGCTGGTCGCAGGCGGTTTCGAACCGCCGCCGCAACGCTCGCTCTGGCCATGACGATCGCCGATCTCAGACCGCTGCTCACCGCCGCGCTCTCCGCAGGCGTCGTCGTCCATCCCGTGAGTCAACATGAGGCGCAGGTGGTGGTGCCGTTCGACTTCCCGGACGGGGACGGCTTCGTCATCTTCGTGCGTGACCGCGACGGCGGCACCGTCGAGATCACCGATCACGCTCACACGCTGATGCATCTCGGCTACCACACCGACGTCGACCGCCTCCAGAGCGGAGCACGGGCAGAGACGTTCGAGCGGATCCGGTGCCGACATGGCATCGAGGATCGCGACGGCGAGCTGGTCACGGTCGTGCCGTGGAGGGATTTGCCGACCGCGTTCTTCGCGTTCGTCCAAGGGCTGATCGAGATCAGCGAGCTGCGGAATCTCGACCAGGAACGCGTCCGCTCGACGTTCAGGGACGATGTGCGGCGGGTGCTCGTGGAGGCGTTCGCGGACGAGATCGAGACGGACTGGGTCGACCGCGAACGTGACGACGACGGTCTGTACCCGATCCCCTATGTCCTGAACGGGACCGAACGGCCGATCGCGATCTTCGACGTCGCGACCGAGGAGAACGCTGCCAGCGCGCTCGTCGTCGCCAAGCAGCACCTCGCGTGGGAACGGCGCCTGCATCTGGTCGCGATCGAGCGCGATCAGACGAGACTTCCGCGCCGGCACGTCGCGTGGCTCAGCGACGCGTTCGACAAGCAGTTTGCGACGTTGTCCAGCAGAGAGCAGGCGATCGTCGGCTACTTGCGCGAGCAGCACGCGCTCTTCAAGCGCCTCGCTGACGCCGAGTAGGCCGACGAGCGCAAGATCGGGTCTCCCGCCCGGGGACCCGATCTTGCAGCGGTCCGCGCGCGAATGCGCGCGGCACCTCGCTACATCGCCACGCCGCCGTTGGGCGCGACCATCTGGCCGGTGTACCAGCGGCCGGCGTCGGTCGCGAGGAACAGCCACGTCCAGGCGACGTTGTCGGGGTCGCCGAAGGTCCGCATCGGGATCGTGTTGCGGTAGGCGTCGTTGTTCTCGGCCTCCGACTTCACGAACATCGGCGTCATCGTCGGGCCGGGGGCGACGCAGTTGACCGTGATCCCGCTGGGGCCGACCTCGCGTGCCAGCGCGCGCGTCATCGAGGCGAGCGCGCCCTTCGCGGCGCAGTAGTGCGTCAGGTTCTCGAAGCCGATCGTGACCAGCTCCGAGGCGGTGTAGAGGACGCGGCCCCAGCCGGCCTCCAGCATCCCCGGCAGCACCGCGCGCGTCGTGTTGACCGCGCCGCCGACGTGGACCTTCAGCATCCGCTCCCAGTCGGCGTTCGTCAGCTCCAGGAACGGCGCCGACTGGCCGATGCCGGCGTTGGAGACGAGCACCTCGACCGCCCCGCCGGCGGCCTCGACGAACGTCGCCACCGCCGCCTCGACCTGCTCGGCGTCGGTCACGTCGGCGTCGAGCACGTGAACGTCCCCGCCGACCTCGGCCAGCGCCGCGCGGCCGGCCTCGTCGCCCGGCAGCACGGTCGCGCCGACGACGGCGCCGTGGTCGGCGAAGCGCTGCGCGACCGCCAGGCCGATGCCGCTGCCGGCGCCGGTGATGAAGACGCGGCGGCCGCGCAGGTCGTCGAACAGGGCGCCGCCGGCCGGCCCGTCCGCGGGCACGGCGCTCACGCGCCCGCCGGCTCGGCCGGGTACTCCATCGGCTCGTACAGCCGCGGGCGCAGGACCGTCAGCAGCATCGCGGCGGCGAGGCCTGCGGTCGAGCCCGACGGGTCCAGCGGCGGCGACAGCTCTGTCAGGTCGACGCCCTTCAACGGCAGTCTCGAGATCAGCGAGCAGATCTGCAGCAGGTGGGTGGGGGTGAGGCCGATCGCGCCGGTCTGGTTGCCGGTGCCGGGCACGAGCGAGCGGGCGCCGGCGTCGATGTCGAGCGTCGCGTAGAGGCCGTCGGCGCCGTCGAGCGCCTTCTCCAGCGCCGGTGCGAGCGTCGCGTCGACGCCGTGCTCGAAGACCGACGCCGCCGGGATCACGGTGATCCCGTTGGCGAGCACGAACTCCCACTCCTCGCGGAAGACGCGCGGCTCGGTGCCGAAGATCACGACGCGCGCGGGGTCGAGCTTGCCCTCGACGATCAGCCGCCGCAGGTACGTGCCGCCGTTGTGGGTGCCGAACTCCGGCACCTCCAGCGCGAGGTCCATGTGCATGTCGACCGACAGGAACGCCAGCGTGCCGGGATCGGAGTCGACGACGCCCTCGACCGTCGGGTGCGTGAGGAAGTGGTCGCCGCCGAGCGTCATCGGCATCGCGCCGGCCTTCGCGATCGCGCCGACCGCCGCGCGGATCCGCTCGCGGTTGATCGACAGATCGGGGCCGAGCGGCACGTCGCCGAGGTCGTAGATCCCTCTGCGCGCGTAGCGGTACGCCGTTCTCTGCACGATGTCGACGAAGCCGTTGCCGAGGTCGGGCGCGGCGTACAGCTCGCCGCCCCAGTCGGCCATGATCGACGCCTCGCGGATCGCGCGCGGACCGTAGGCGGTACCGGGGCGGGAGATCTTCGTCAGCTCGTGGCCGACGCCGATCACGCCCACGTCGCCGGGCGACAGCTCGGCAGCGGTCGCGCGCGGGGAGCGCAGGAAGGTGTCGCCGGTGACGGCCGGGGAGGGCTGGCCCATTCGTGACTCCAGTGCTAGTTAACAGTCGTTAGTAGAAGTGGGTGGTTCAGGTGCGGGCGGTGGCGGAGGTCGCGCCGCTGGTCGCGGCCGCGTCGCCGTCGCGCGGCCGTTCGGTGAAGCCGCGGATCGCGTCGGGTTGATCGGATGTCTGCTCGAGGATCGCGAAGTAGGAGCGGTAGAGGCGGAGCGCGTCCTCGTCGCCGGGGCGGCCGGCGCGCAGCGCCAGCTCCTTCGTCATCTGGACCGCGGTCGGGTGGTTGGCGGCGATCCGGTCGGCGATCGCCTCCGCCTCGCTCAGCAGCGCGTCCGGTTCGACCACGCGCGAGACGAGCCCGATCCGCAGCGCCTCGTCGGCGTCGATGAAGTCGGCGGTCAGCAGCAGCAGCATCGCGTCGGACATACCCACGATCGACGGCAGGCGCAGCGCGCCGAGGCCGTCGAGCAGCGCCCACTTGACCTCCGGCGCGCCAAATCTCGCCGCTGAGGACGCGATTCGGATGTCGCAGGTGAGTGCCAGCTCCAGTCCGCCGGCGAGCGCGTAGCCGTGGATCGCGGCGATCAGCGGCTTGCGCGGCGTGCGGCCGAACGAAAAGCCGTCCGGCCGCCATGGGCCGAAGCCCTTCTTGACGGCGTCGGGCGCGTGCATCTGCTTCAGGTCGGCGCCGGCGGAGAAGGCGCGGTCGCCGGCGCCGGTGACGATCCCGACGCGCAGCGCGGGGTCGTCGTCGAGCCGCGCGAAGGCCGCGTCGAGCGCGGCGTAGGTCGCCGAGTCCATCGCGTTGAGCTTCTCTGGGCGGTCGATCGTGATGCGCGCGATCGCGTCGCGGGTCTCGAAGCGGACGGACATCTCTCGTGCTCCCTTGCGTGCCTGCGGCACGCCGTCGACAGCTGACGACTCGCGATACTAGCGAACGTTGGTTAGTATGCCCAGCGAACCCTGTTGCCCGTGGTCGCCAAGCGCCTCCGCGGGCGTTCCCGCCGGGAGAGAGGACCTCGGTCACATGCAGTTCCACACGCCCACGGACCATCCCCAGGCGCCCGCGCACACGCACGGCGTCCAGACCAGCGGCCCGCTCCTGTTCGTCAGCGGCCAGGTGCCGAAGCTGCCCGACGGCACGACCGTCTCCAGCGATCCCGTCGAGCAGCTGCGGACGACCTTCCGCAACGTCGCCAACGTGCTGTCGACCGTCAACGCGACGCTCTCCGACGTCGTGCATCTGCGCGTCTACCTCAGCGACCACGCCCACAGAGCGGCGTTCAGCCAGGTGCGCGGCGAGGTCTTCGGCGACCACAAGCCGGCGCTGACGGTGGTCATCTGCGGCATCTGGAACGAGGAGTGGGTCGTCGAGATCGAGGCCGTCGCGGAGATCCCGGCATGAGCGCCGCCGAGCAGACCGGCGCCGCGCCCGCCGAGCAGAGCACCGACGACCTCGTCCTGGCCGAGCGCCGCGGCGCCGTCCTGGTCCTCACCTTCAACCGGCCCGACCGCCTCAACGCCTGGAACAACGACCTCGAGAACCGCTACTTCGAGCTGCTCGACCAGGCCGAGGACGACCCCGAGGTGCGCGCGATCGTCGTGACCGGGGCCGGCCGGGGCTTCTGCGCCGGCGCCGACATGGGCGGCCTGCAGAGAATCGAGAGAGCGGCCGGCCGCAGCGTCCGCCCGCGGCCGCGCAACTTCCCGCGCGCCGTCGGCAAGCCGACGATCGCGGCGATCAACGGCGCCGCCGCCGGCCTCGGCCTGATCGAAGCGCTCTTCTGCGACGTGCGCTTCTGCGCGCGTGAGGCGAAGCTGACGACCGCCTTCGCCAAGCGCGGCCTGATCGCCGAGTACGGCCTCTCGTGGATCCTGCCGCGCCTGGTCGGGCCCAGCCGCGCGCTCGACCTGCTGCTCTCCAGCCGCGTGATCCTCGGCGAGGAGGCCGAGCGGATCGGCCTCGTCGACTTCGTCGCCGACCGTGACGACGTGCTCGACGCCGCCGTCGCCTACGCCGCCGACCTCGCCGCCAACTGCTCCCCCTGGTCGATGGCCGCGATGAAGCAGCAGGTGCTGCGTCACATGGACACTGACTTCCAGACGGCCGTCGCCGAGTCCGACGCGCTGATGCTGGAGTCGTTCGAGCGCACCGACGTGAGAGAGGGCGTCGCCAGCTACGTCGAGAAGCGCCCGCCGGCCTTCGCGCCGCTGGCGCCGCGCGCGGAGCGCGACGCGACGACGAGCGACGCGCCCGCGGCCGCCGGAGCGCCCGCATGAACCTCGGGCAGAGCGAGCGCGGCGCCGAGCTGAGAGCGGCGCTGCTCGCGTTCATGGACGAGCAGGTCTACCCGGCCGAGGAGACCTTCCGCGCGCAGGTCGAGGAGGCGGGCGACCCGCACTTCCACCCGCCGATCATGGAGGAGCTGAAGGCGGCGGCGCGCGAGCGCGGCCTCTGGAACCTCTTCCTGCCGCCGGCCCACGCGGCCGAGGGCGCTCCCGGTCTGACGAACGTCGAGTACGCGCCGCTGGCCGAGATCCTCGGCCGCAGCCGGATCGCGAGCGAGGCGTGCAACTGCAACGCGCCCGACACCGGCAACATGGAGACGCTGGCGCTGTTCGCCACGCCGGAGCAGAAGCAGCAGTGGCTGAAGCCGCTGCTGGCCGGCGAGATCCGCTCCGGCTTCGGCATGACCGAGCCCGACGTCGCCTCTTCCGACGCGACCAACATCCAGCTCTCGATCGCCCGCGACGGCGACCACTACGTGCTCAACGGGCGCAAGTGGTGGACGACCAACGCGATGCACCCGAACTGCAGAATCCTGATCGTGATGGGTAAGACGGCGCCCGACGGTGCCGACGTGCCGATCCACCGGCAGCAGTCGATGGTGCTGGTCCCGATCGACACGCCCGGCGTGCGGATCGTGCGCTCGATGAAGGTCTTCGGCTACGAGGACCACGGCGGCCATCCGGAGATCGAGTTCGCGAACGTGCGCGTCCCGGTCTCGAACCTGCTCGCCGAGGAGGGCGACGGCTTCCTGATCGGGCAGGCGCGCCTGGGCCCGGGGCGGATCCACCACAGCATGCGCACCGTCGGCGTCGCCGAGCGGGCGCTGGAGCTGCTCTGCAGACGCGCCCACGCGCGCACGACCTTCGGCAAGCCGCTGGCGCAGCGCGACAACATCCGCGACTGGATCGCCGAGGCGCGGATCGAGATCGAGATGGTGCGGCTGCTGACGTTGAAGGCGGCGTGGCTGATGGACACGGTCGGCAACAAGGGCGCGCGCGTCGAGATCGCGGCGATCAAGATCGCGGCCGCCAACGCCGTGCAGCTGATCCTCGACCGCGCGATCCAGGTGCACGGCGGCGCCGGCGTCAGCCAGGACACGCCGCTGGCGGCGATGTACCAGCACGTGCGCGTGCTGCGGCTCGCCGACGGGCCCGACGAGGTCCACAAGCGCACGATCGCGCGCGTCGAGCTGAAGCGCTGGGCGCCGGCATGAGCCCCCTCGAAGGCCGCACCGCGATCGTCACCGGCGCCTCGCGCGGGATCGGCCTCGCCGTCGCCGACGCGCTGGCTGAGGCCGGCGCGACCGTGATCGTGACGGCGCGCACGGAGGAGGCGGCCGTCGCGGCCGCGTCGCAGCTCGGGCGCGGCGCGCTCGGCGTCGGCGCGCACGCCGCCGACGAGGAGGCCGCCCGCGCCTGCGTCGAGTTCGCGTTGGAGCGGACCGGCCGCCTCGACGTGCTCGTCAACAACGCCGGCACCAACCCGGCGTACGGGCCGATCTGCGAGGTCGACCGCGCGCGCTTCATGAAGACGGTCGAGGTCAACCTGTGGGCGCCGCTGCTGTGGAGCGGGCTCGCGGCGCGCGCGTGGATGAGCGAGCACGGCGGCGCGATCGTCAACGTCGCCTCGATCAACGGGCTGAAGACGAGCGCCGGCACCGGCGTCTACGGCGTCACGAAGGCGGCGCTGATCCACCAGACGCGCCAGCTCGCGATGGAGCTTGGCCCGCGCGTGCGCGTCAACGCGGTCGCGCCCGGCGTCGTGCGCACGAAGCTGGCGGAGACGCTGTGGCAGAACCACGAGGAGGAGGTGGCGGGGCGGACGGCGCTCGGCCGCATCGGCGAGCCGCCCGACGTCGCCTCCGCGGTCCGCTTCCTCGCGGGGCCGGAGGCGAGCTGGATCACCGGCGAGACCTTGGTCGTCGACGGCGGCCAGGTGCTCGGCCAGCCGATCCGGCCCAGAGCGGCGGCGTACGACAGCGCGGCGCCGCCCGCGCCGGCTCCCGCGTCCGAGGCCGCGCCATGAGCGCGCCGGCACCGGGCGCCACCGCCGAAGCGCTGAACGAAGCCGCCGTCACGCGCTGGATCGAGACGCTCGGGCTCGGCGCGCGCGCTCCGCTCTCCTTCGAGCGGATCGGCGACGGCCGCTCGAACCTGATCTTCGGCGTCACCGACGCCGACGGCCGCCGCTGGGTCCTGCGCCGCCCGCCGCTCGGCAGATTGCTGCCGAGCGCCCACGACGTCGCGCGCGAGCACCGCATCATGGCCGCGCTGCAGCCGACCCCGGTCCCGACGCCGGCGGTGCTCGGGCTCTGCCGCGACAGCGCCGTCAGCGACGTGCCGCTGCTGCTGCTGGAGTTCGTCGACGGGATCGTGCTCGACCGCGAGGAGGTCGCGCAGGCGGCCGCGGAGTCGTGGCGAGCCCGCGCCGGGTCGGCGCTGGTCGACGCGCTCGTCGCCGTCCACGCGGTCGACCTGGAGGCGGTCGGGCTGGTGGAGCTGGCCAGTCACGGTCCGTACGCCGAGCGGCAGCTGCGCCGCTGGCGAGCGCAGTGGGAGCGCTCGGCGACGCGCGAGGCGCCGCAGGTGGAGCAGCTGGCCGAGCGGCTGCACGCCGCGATCCCGGCGCAGCACGAGGTCACGCTCGTCCACGGCGACGTGCATCTGCGCAACGCGATCCTCGATCCCGCCGGCGGGGCGGTGATGGCGCTGCTCGACTGGGAGCTGTGCACGCTCGGCGACCCGCTCGCCGACGTCGGCACGCTGCTGGCCTACTGGCCGCAGGCCGGCGACAGCCCGCGCGTGCCGCGCGGCGTCTCGACGCTGCCGGGCTTCGCGCGCCGCGAGCAGCTGCTCGACGCCTACGCGACGGCCTCCGGGCGCGACGTGAGCGCCGTGCCGTTCTGGCACGCGCTGGCGCTGTGGAAGGTCGCGGTGATCCTCGAAGGGGTCGCGCGACGGGCCTTGCAGGACCCGCGCAACCCGAGCGGCGAGGGCACGGTGCAGGTCGTCGACGACCTGCTGGAACGGGCGCGCCAGGTCGCGGACGCGGCCGGGATCTGATTGACACGCTGGACGCGCTTCGGCATGCTTACGAATGATCGTTAGTTAGATGGGAGCTTGGCATGAAGGCAACGCGGCAAGGGGCGGCATGAGCGACACGATCGTCGAGCTGGTCGCCCGTGCGGGCGCGACCGATCCGGATGGGCCCGCGCTGATCTTCGAGGACGGCCTGACCGTCTCGCGCGGGGAGCTGCTCGCGCGCGCCGAGCGCTTCGCCGGCTACCTCAGAGGGGTCGTCAGACCCGGTGAGATGGTCGCCGCGATGATGGCCAACCGGACCGAGTTCATGGTCGCGTGGTTCGCCACCGCGGCCGTCGGCGGCGTCTTCGTCGCGCTCAACCCGGAGGCCGGCGACCACGACCTCACGCACGTCCTGACCGACTCCGGCGCGGTCGCCTTCATCGGCGACGGCGACGCGATCGCGCGGCTCGCGCGGCTCGATTCCGAGCTGCCGGCGCTGCGCGAGCGGATCGCCGTCGCCGACGGTGAGCCAGGCGGCCTCGACGCCTACAGCGGCGCGGAGCCGCTGACGTTCGCCGGGCTTGACCTCGACCCGGCCGCGATCACCAACGTCTACTACACCTCCGGCACGACCGGCGCCCCGAAGGGCTGCATGGTCGACCACCGCTACTGGCGCCGGCTGGTCGACGGCTACCGCCACGAGCGCGGCCTCGAGACCGGCGACCGCATCCTCTGCTGCCTGAAGTTCTTCTACAACGACCCGTCGTGGCAGCTGCTGACGTCGCTCGAAGCCGGCGTCGGGCTGGTCGTGATGCGCCGCTTCAGCGTCTCGCGCTTCTGGAGAGTCGTCAACGACAACGACGTCACGCAGCTGTTCACGATCGGCTCGATCCCGGCGCTGCTGCTGTCGGCGCCGCCCTCGGAGCTGGAGCGCTCGCACAGAGTCCGCTACGGCATCCAGGTCGCGATCGACGCCGCGCTGCACCGCGAGATGACCGACCGCTGGGGCATGCCGTGGACCGACACCTACGGTCTGACCGAGACCGGCGGCCTGATCGCCACGCCGCTCGCCGACGCCGAGCGGATGACCGGCAGCGGCATCATGGGCACGGCCCGCACCGACGTCGAGACGAGACTGCTCGCGGAGGACGGCAGCGAGGTCCCCGCCGGCACGCCCGGTGAGCTGTTCGTGCGCGCGCCGTTCATCATGTCCGGCTACCTCAACCGGCCCGAGGCGACCGCCGAGGCGGTCGACCCCGACGGCTGGTTCCGCACCGGCGACCTGATGCAGGTCGACGCCGATGGCTGGTTCACCTTTCTCGGGCGCAAGAAGGACATCGTCCGCCGCGCCGGCGAGAACATCTCCGCCGGCGAGGTCGAGGAGGTGCTGCGCAGCCACCCGGCGGTGATCGACGCGGCCGTCGTGCCGGTCGCCGACACGCTGCGCGGCGAGGAGGTGCTGGCGCACGTCTACCTCGCGCCCGAGGCGGCCGCCGCCGGCGATCTCGACGCGCTGCGGGTCGCGCTGGTCGACCACGCCGCGGAGCGGCTGGCGAAGCACAAGGTGCCGCGCTATCTGCTGCTGCGCGCGGAGGACTTCCCGCGCACGCCGTCGATGCGCGTCGCCAAGCAGCAGCTGCCGCGCGGCGAGGTCCCCGCCGATGCCTGGGACCGTGAGGCCGCGAGCGCAGGGAGCGCCCGATGAAGATCATCGACATCCGCATCAAGGTCCCGGTCCGCGACGACGACAGCTCGTCGTATCCGGAGCTGCCGCCGGAGTACGCCCGCTACGGCGAGGTCTACGGCAACGGCGGCGCCTCAGCGGCGACGCTGGAGCAGCTGCTGGCGGAGAAGCGCGCCGCCGGCGTCGGCCCCAGCATCCTGCAGGCCGAGCACGAGTTCGGCCTGCCGTCGCAGTGGAACGACCGCGTGTACGAGCTGCTGCAGGCGTACCCGGAGGAGTTCGTCGCCGGCTGGGGGCTCGTCGACCCGCGCAGACCGATGGAGGCCGTCGCCGAGATCGAGCGCTGCTACCACGACCTCGGGCTGCGCGGGATCATCTTCGAGCCCGGCTTCCTCGACATATCGCCGATCGACGCGCGCTGCTACCCGGTCTATGCGACCTGCTCGCGGCTCGGCATCCCGATCGGGCTGCACACGGGGATCAACTTCTCCTCGCACGGCCCGCTGCGCCACGAGCGCCCGTTCCTGTTCGACCAGGTCGCCTGTCACTTCCCCGACCTGATGATGGTCTGCCACCACGGCGGCTGGCCGTGGGTGCACGAGATGGTCGCGGTCGCGTGGAAGCACAGAAACGTCTACCTCGAGTTCGGCGCGATCGCGCCCAAGTACATCGCCGAGGGCAGCGGCGGCGGCTGGGGCGACATGCCGAAGTTCATGGACAAGGTCCTGCACGAGAAGATCCTCTTCGGCACCGACTGGCCGATGATGAGATACGACCGTGTGCTCGAAGAGGTAAGGCTGCTCGGCCTGCGCGAGCGCTCGCTGGAGGCCTACCTCGGCGGCAACGCCGAGCGCCTGCTCGACCGCGTGATGTCGCGCGAGGTGGCCGCGTAGCGGCGAACAGGTGCAATCTCGGGGCGGATATCGCCCCGAGATCGACCCTGTTCACGGCACCAGCACCACCTTCCCGGCCGTCGCGCGGGCCTCCAGAGCGGCGTGCGCGGCGGCGGCCTCGCTGAGCGGGAAGGTCTGCACCGCCGGGATCAGCTCGCCGCGCGCGGCGGCGGCGAGCGCGTCGCGTTCGAGGCCGCGCAGGCCGCCGGGGCGTCTGGCGATCGCCGGTCCGACCGCTGAGCTGACGGTCAGGCCGCCTCTGTAGAGGTCGGCGGTCGTGACCTCGGTCGGCGTGCCTGAGGAGTAGCCGAAGAGGATGTGGCGTCCGCCGGGGGCGAGCAGCCCCATCGCGGTCTTGCCGAGCGTGCCGCCGACGCCGTCGAAGACCACGGTCAGCTCGAAGTCGCCGAGCTGCTCGCGGACCTGGTCGGCCCAGTCGGGCTGCGTGTAGTCGACGGCGATCGCGGCGCCCTGCCGCTCCGCTCGCGCGACCTTCTCGGCGCCGCCCGCGACGGCGACGACGAGCGCGTCGGCGCGCAGGCCGGCCTGCACGAGCAGGCTGCCGAGACCGCCGGCGGCGGCGGTCACGAGCACCACGTCGTCGGCTCGCAGCTGCGCGACCTCGAGGATCGCCAGCGCCGTGCGGCCGGTGCCGATCATCGCGACGGCGTGAGCGTCGTCGAGCGCGTCGGGGAGCGCGTGGAGCGCGTCGGCCGCTGCGACGGTCGCGCTGGCGTAGCCGCCGTGGCGCGGCTCGCGGCCGAGGTGGGCGACGACGCGGCGGCCGAGCCACTCGCGCGCGACGCCGTCGCCGAGCTGCTCGACGACGCCCGCGACCTCGCGCCCGGGCACGTGGGGGAGGGCCGGCAGCGGCAGCGGCGGGCCGACCGTGCCGGCGCGCAGGCTGGTGTCGAGCAGGTGGACCCCGGCGCCGCCGACGGCGACGCGGACCTCGCCGAAGCCGGGCTCGGGATCGGCGAGCGATTCGTAGCGGAGGTTCTCGGGCGGGCCGAAGGCATGGAGGCGGATGGCGTGCATCGCGCCACCGTATGTCTTCAAGCGTGGTTGAAGTCAAGGGGTGGCGCCGAGACGGCCGGGTGCGGCGGCGCGGGGTGCGACCCCCTCACGCGCTGACGCGGGAAACCCCGGGTGCGCACGGGGGGTCGGCGACGTAATTTCGCCCGGCCCGCCGGCAGAAGGCCTCTGTGACGCTCCTCAACCGCACCCCAGCGCGCCGCTCGGATGCCGGCCGCTGGGCCGTCTACGACCAGCATGCGCCGGCGATCCGCGCCTATGCCGCGCGGCGCGTCGAGCCCGACGCTGTCGACGACGTCGTCGCCGAGACGTTCGCGATCGCGTGGCGCAAGCTGCCGCGCGAGGCCGATCCGCTGCCGTGGCTGTACGCGGTCGCGCGGCGGGTGGTGCACGGCCATCGCCGCAGCCACGCGCGCCGCAGCGCGCTGCTCCAGAAGGTCGCCGGCAGCACGACCGAGGCGGGGTCGGACCCGGCCGAGCAGGTCCACGGCGATCCATCGCTGGCGCGCGCCTTCGCGACGCTGACCGAGCAGGAGCGCGAGGCGATCCGGCTGGTCGCATGGGAGGGGCTGGAGCACGCCGACGCCGCTCGCGCCGCCGGCTGCACCCGCGCGACGTTCGCGGTACGGCTGTCGCGTGCGCGGCTGCGGCTGCGCAAGACGCTGGCCGAGCTGGAGGCGGGGGAGGGGCAGGAGGCCGCCGCGCCGCTCGCGCCGCGTTCCGAGCACGATGCGCACCACGTCGCGCAGGCCGCGCCCGCCATCGCGCAGACCGCGCCGCAGATCGCGCAACCCGCGCCGCCAATGGCCGCCATCCCGAACCTGGAGGTGTCGCGATGAGCGAGACCGACGACCTGATGGTGCGTCTGCGCGCGGCCGATCCCGCCGCGGCGCAGGCCGGCGATCGCGCCGCTCAGCCGAGCGACGAGCAGCAGGGCCGGCGCGACCGCGACAGCGTGACCGCCGCCCGCCGCCGGCGCCAGGCGCGCCGCCATGCCCGCACGGGGGTCGGCGGCGGGCTCGCGGCCTTCCTCGGGGCGCTCGCGATCGGGCTCTCGGGTGGAGGCGGCGGCGGGCCGGTGACGGCCGCGCTGCCCGGCGTCGAGCGTGTGATCGCGCAGGCCGCTCACGCCTCCGACCTGCCCGACGGCAAGATCCTCCAGGTCACGAGCGACGTCAGCCACATCAGCTACTCCGACGGCAGACTGTACGGCGTCGTCGAGCAGCGGCGGACGCAGTGGATCCGGCTCGACAGACGGGGCCGCGTGCTGGAGTTCCGTTCGCGGATCACGAAGACGAACGGGGACTATCCGCCGCCCATCGACACCGCGTCCTACCGCGCCGACGGCGACTGGTGGACCGACGAGTGGGCGGCGCGGAACCCCAGGTCGCCAGAGTGGGAGCTGACCAGACGCCGCTCGCGCATGGTCGCCGACTCGATGTCGCTGCGCGCCGCGCAGATCCTGCGCCGCGCCCAGGCGGGCAGAGGGCGGCACGTCGCGCTGGTGGGCGAGGCCGAAGTCGACGGCCGCCGCGCCTATCTGCTCAGAGTCGACAGCATCGACCAGCCGCCCCATCACGGCTACAAGCAGCTGTTCGTCGATGCTGCCACCTATGCGCCGTTGAAGCAGACGCAGCACTCCTGGGGCGACAGCGACGTCGACGGCGTGCCGTACGAGAGCTTCTTCGAGGAGCGGATCCTGAAGCGGCAGGTGCTGGCCGACACCGAGGAGAACCGCGCGCGGCTGAAGGTCCGCGGGCCGACCGGGTGAGCGCGCCATGTGGGAGGGCGCGTGACCGCGGCCGGCCGCCGGCAGGCAGCGCGCTGACAGCGATTTGTATGCGCGTGCAACAATTTATGCGTGACTCCGCCGCCTCCCCCCACCGAACTGGCGACGTCGACCACACACGGCACCGCGCGCGACTCGCGCCAACGCACGGCCCTGCCGAGCGAGTTCGAGCCGCGCCGGCTGATCCGCCACGCGATCCAGGTCGCGGCGATCATCGGCGTCCTGGTGCTGGTCGCGCTGCTGGCGCCGGGCCTCGGCGAGGTGCGCAGACACCTCGGCGACGCCAAGCCCGCGTGGATCGCGGTCGCGGTCGGGTTCGAGCTGCTGTCGTGCATCTCCTACGTGCTGATGTTCCGGCCGGTCTTCTGCCGGCAGATGCCGTGGAAGACGGCGTCGCAGATCGGCTGGTCGGAGCTGGCGATGGGCTCGATCGTCCCGGCCAGCGGCGCCGCCGGCCTCGCGCTCGGCGCGTGGGCGCTCGTGCAGGGCGGGATGTCGCCCGAGCGCGTCGCACGTCGCTCGGTTGCGTTCTTCCTGATCAAGAGCAGCGTCAACTTCGTCGCCGTCGCGGTGATCGGCATCGCGGTCGCGCTCGGCCTCTTCGGCCCCGACCTGTCGCTGTGGCTGACGGCCTTCCCGGCCGCGCTGTCGCTGCTGGTGATCAGCGCGATCCTGCTGCTGCCGCGCCTCGGCGAGGGCCGGCCGGCGCCGCCGGAGGCGTCGAGACTGAAGCGCGGGATCGCGGCCGCCCGTCGCAGCGTGATCGCCGGCACGCGCGAGTCGGTCGAGATCGTCAAGGGCGGCGATCCGCTCGTGATCGTCGGCGCGCTCGGCTACTGGGCGTGGGACAACGCCGTCCTGTGGGCGACCTTCCACGCCTTCGGCGCGAACATCGACATCTCGATCATCCTGCTCGGCTACCTGATCGGGCAGCTCGGCGGGCTGCTGCCGATCCCCGGTGGCATCGGCGGGATCGACGGCGGCCTGATCGGCACGCTGATCGTCTTCGGCGCGCCGGCCGCCGCGACGGCCGCCGCGGTGCTGGTCTATCGCGTGATCCTCTTCTGGCTGCCGCTGATCGGTGGCGCGTTCGCGTTCGTGTCGCTGCGCCGCACGCTGGCGCGCGATCACGAGGACATCTTCACCCCCTGTTGAGGCCGCGCGACTGGCCAGCCGGCAGAGCGGTCATCATCCGCTGAGGATCGCTGTGCGGACCCCATCAGAGTTGCCCCCCGACCTCACGACGACAGACCAGCAGATAGAGGCGCTGCTGCGCGCTATCGCCGACGCGATGGAGCAGACCGCTCCGCCCGCGCCGGGGATCTCGGGCGAGCAGTTGGAGCAGTACCTCGGCGACGTGGTCGACCTCACCTTCAACGGCGACGCCGACCAGCGCGTCGCGCTGATCGCGCGGCTGCTGACCGTCGCGCGCACCGTCAACGCCGAGCGCGACGCCGACCTGCGCGACTACGCCTGGCTGCGCCGCCTGGAGCGGCCGCTGCGGCGCTGGGAGCGCGACCGCCGCCTCGGCAGCGCCAGCCCGCGCCCGCGCCCGGCCGAGCTGGACGCGCGCGTGGCGATGTTCTCCGCCGCGATCGGCCCCGACGCGGTGATCGGCGCGCACACGGTCGCGCTGTCGGTCGCCGAGCTGGTCGCGATCCACCAGCTCGCCGGCACGACCAGCCTGGAGGAGGCGATCGCGGCGCGCGCGGCGCTGACGCCGCTGCTGGAGGAGGCCGCGGGGCTGCTCGGCGCTCGCTCGCCCGACTTCGGCGTCGGTGTCTACGAGCAGCCGGGCGCGACGCTCGCTCACGTCGAGCAGGCGACCTGGCAGATCGAGCAGATCCTCCAGCACCCGCAGGGGGCGGAGGAGCTGCCGTGGCTGCGCGCGCTGTGGCTGGAGGTGGCGGCGGCGATCGTCTGCGCGCACGACCTCTACGAGCAGCGCGAGGACCACGCCGAGCGCTGGCGCGGGGTGCTCGACCTGGCGGCCGAGAAGGTGACCGTCGGCGGTCTCGCCGCCGACCCGACCAGCTTCGACGAGCGCGGCACGCTGACGCTCGTGCGCTCGGTCGCGCTCAGCTTCGCCGCGCTGTGGCTCGACGAGCTGCGCGACGCCGCCGACGCGCCGGGCGTGCCGATGTTGGAGGACCGGCTCGCGACCGCGGCGGCGCAGGCGCTGATCGCCGCCTACATCGCGCAGCACCGGCTCGACGACGCGACGCGCTAGCCGTGGGGGCCGGACGACCGGCTCGACGACGCGACGCGCTGAGCCAAAGCGCCGGAGACCGGTTCGTCGCCGGCCGCGCGGGGTACCAGCAGCGCAGTGACTGCGCGCGACAACGACGTGCGCTGGCTGCGCCGGGCGATCACGCTCGCCGAGCAGGCGCGCGCCGGCGGTGACGAGCCGTTCGGCTCGCTGTTGGTCGGCGCGGGCGGCGTGCTGCTGGCGGAGGCGCGCAACACGGTCGTGACCGACCGCGACCTCAGCGCCCATCCGGAGCTGAAGCTGGCCGTCTGGGCCGGGCGCCACCTCGACCCCGAGGTCGCGCGCCTGACGACCATGTACACGAGCTGCGAGAACTGCGCGATGTGCTCGGCGGCGCTCGTCTGGGCCGGCCTCGGCACGCTCGTCTTCGCGCTCAGCGGCACCACGCTCGCGGAGCTGCAGGGCTCGCGCCATGCACAGCTCGCGCTGCCGGCGCGTGAGGTCTTCGCGCGCGCCTCGCGGCCGGTCGCGGTGCGCGGCCCGCTGCTGGAGCAGGAGGCGCGCGCCGCGCACGCCGGCTACTGGGCGTGACCGCTACGCCGCGCCGCGCACACGCCGTCGCGTCGCGTGAGCGCTACGCCGCCGACGCGAGCGCCGCTGCCTGCGCCATCGCGGCCTGTGGCACGGTGCCGTCGTCGGCGACGCTGGCGATCATCCGGATGGCCATGCGGATCCAGCGCAGGTCGCCATGGAGCCGCTCGACGACGGCGGCGTCCGCCAGCCAGCGGACGGCGTCGTCCCAGCGCACGCCGGGGGCGCCGGGGTCGAGCTGGTCGATCGCGCTCGTCTGCGCTTCGAGGTCGCGCAGGCACTCGCGCTCTAGCCGCTCCAGCTCGTCGCGCAGCATCGACAGGTGGCTGCCGTGGGCGACGGCGAGCTTCAGGTACAGCTCGCCGCGCAGCGGCTCGCGGCTGGGGGCCTCGCGCATCCAGGCGTCGAAGCGCTCGATGCCCGCGGGCGTCGCCTCGTAGTAGACCTTCACCTGGCGCCCGACCTGGACCCGCTTGGCCTCGGCGACGAGCTGCTCCTTGGCGAGCTGGTCGAGCGACACGTAGACGGCCCCGAAGGCGGCTCTGAAGCCCGGCCCGAGCCGGCTCTGGAGCCGGTTGGCGAGGTCGTATCCATAGCCTCGGCGCTCGATCAGCATTCCAAGCACTGCGAACTTCATCGACATCGCCCGACCCTCCTGACGGCGATCGACCGGCTTTCCCCCGATGGCGGCACGGGCGTGATCCTAGGCGACCGTGGACGTTCATGCGCAGCTATTCAGAGCTGAGGAGCGCGTGTGCACAGTAGTCGTGGCTAGGGGTGGGTTAGATGACCGGTCGAAAGGGGTAACCACGCGAGCCTATCGGCAGAAGGGAAAACCGGTCGATCGGAGCGGGCCGAAACGGTGGAACACTGCCCGGCGCGGTCGATAGGATCGCGCCGTGGGCCTGTTCGACAAGCTGCGCCGTGGGCAGACGCCCGAGACCGTCGTCGGCGGCACGTCGGTCGAGATCGTCGGCGACATCTCGAACGTCAGCGACGAGCAGCGCGCGAAGCTGCGCGCGCTGGGGATCGACCTCGACCAGCTCGCGGCCGGTGACGCCTCCGGTATCGCGCCGCTGTTCGACGCGGCCTTCATGACGCCGCCGGCCGCCGCCGACGACGCCGAGGAGACGCTCTCACGCCTCGAACGGCTCCAGCGCCTGCGTGAGCAGGGCGTGCTGACCGAGGCCGAGTTCGCCGAGCAGAAGCGCCGCATCCTCGGCGACGGCTGAAGCCGCCGCCGAGCGCGCCCCGCGTTCTACAGCACCTTCGAGAGGAAGTCGCGCGTGCGCGGCTCGCGCGGGTTGGCGAGCAGCTGGGCGGGCGTGCCGGCCTCGACGATCGTGCCGCCGTCCATGAAGACGACGGTGTCGGCGACCTCGCGCGCGAAGCCCATCTCGTGCGTCACGACGAGCATCGTCATGCCTTCCTCGGCGAGCTCGCGCATCACCTTCAGCACGTCGCCGACCAGCTCCGGGTCGAGCGCCGAGGTCGGCTCGTCGAACAGCATCAGCTTCGGTCTCATCGCCAGCGCGCGGGCGATCGCGACGCGCTGCTGCTGCCCGCCGGAGAGCTGCGACGGGTAGGCGCCGAGCTTGTCGCCGAGCCCGACCCGCTCCAGCAGCGCAGCGCCGTGCTCGCGTGCTTGTCTGCGCCCGACCCCCTTCACCTGCACCGGCGCCTCGCAGACGTTCTGCAGCGCCGTCATGTGGCCGAACAGGTTGAAGTGCTGGAAGACCATCCCGATGTCGGCCCGCTTGCGCGCGACCTCGCCCTCTCTCAGCTCGTAGAGCTTGTCGCCCTGCTGGCGGTAGCCGACCAGCTCGCCGTCGACCGAGAGGCGGCCGGCGTCGATCTGCTCGAGGTGGTTGACGCAGCGCAGGAAGGTCGACTTGCCCGACCCCGACGGGCCGATGATGCACGTCACCTCGCCCGGCTGGACCGTCAGCGAGACGCCCTGGAGCACCTCCAGGCGGCCGAACCGCTTGTGCACCGATTCGGCGAGGACCATCGGCGGTCTCGTCGTCGCGCTCATGCGCCGCCACCTCCTCCGGCGCCGCTCTCAGGCGCCCGCTGGGGGATCGTCGCCGGCTCGGCATGCTGCGGCACGAGCACGCGCTTGACGCGCTGCCACGGCGTCAGCGGCAGCTCGCGGGCGCTGCCGCGGCCGTAGCGGCGCTCCAGGTAGTACTGGCCGATCGACAGGATCGTCGTCATCACGAGGTACCAGATCGACGCCACGATCAGCAGCGGGATCGTTCTGTAGTTCTCCGAGTAGATCAGCTGCGCGGCGTAGAGCAGGTCGGCGTAGGCGATCACCGACACCAGCGAGGTCGTCTTCAACATCGAGATCGTCTCGTTGCCGGTCGGCGGGATGATCACGCGCATCGCCTGCGGCAGCACGATCCGCCGCATCGTCTGCAGCCGCGTCATCCCGAGCGCCTGCGCGGCGTGGCCCTGGCCCTCCGGCACCGACAGCACGCCGGCGCGGACGATCTCGGCCATGTAGGCGCCCTCGTTGAGGCCGAGGCCGAGCAGCGCGACGATGAACGGCGTGATCGCCGTGTTGGCGTCGAGGCTTATGAGATCGGGCGCGAGGAACGGGATCCCCAGGTCGATCGTCGGGTAGAGCGCCGCTATGAAGTTCCAGAACAGCAGCTGGACGAGCACCGGCGTGCCGCGGAAGAGCCAGATGTAGAAGCCGCTGGCACCGGAGACGAGCGGGTTGGGGGAGAGCCGCATGACGGCCAGCAGGACGCCGATCAGGACGCCGGCGGCCATCGCCGCGACGGTCAGCTGAAGCGTCAGCACGAGCCCGTCGAGGATGCGGTCGTTGAAGAGGTAGTCGCCGACGACGTCCCACTCGAAGCGCTCGTTGGTGACGACCGAGCGGACGAGCGAGGCGACGACCAGCAGCACCACGAACGCCGTGATCCAGCGGCCGTAGTGACGGACGGGGATCGCCGTGATCGCTTCCGGCGGCGGCCCCGCGGTGGGTGCGGCCGAGCCCGCCGGTGTGCCGCCGGCGGGCTCGGGATCTGACGTGGACAGGTTCAGCTCCGGTGGTTCGCTCTAGTTGATCGCGCCGTTGATTCTCGGATCGTCGATCGCGCCCTGCTCGACGCCCCATCTTCTGAGGATCTCGTCGTAGGTGCCATCGGCGATCATCGCTCTGACGGCCTCCAGGACCGGCTCGGCGAGGCCGCTCTCCTTCGGCAGCGCGATCCCGTACGGGGCGGTGCCGTAGGGCTCGCCGTCGAGCTCGAACGTGCCGCCCGACTGCTGCACGATGTACGCGGCGACCGGCGAGTCGGCCATGCCGACGTCGGCGCGGCCGCTCTGGATCGCCAGGTTGGCGCCGTTCTGGTCGGGATAGACCTGCAGCTCGGCGGGCGTGTCGCAGCTCTCGTTCTGTCTTCTGACGTCGTCGGCCTGCGTCGTGCCCTTCTCGACGGCGACCTTCTCGCCGCAGACGTCTTCGAGCGTCGCGATGTCCGGGCCGCCTCTTCTGATGTAGAAGGAGGTGCCGGCGCTGAAGTAGGTGACGAAGTCGACCGTCTGCTCACGCTCTCTCGTGTCGGTGAACGACGAGATGCCGACGTCGAATCTTCTCGCGGCGAGGCCGGGGATGATCGCGTCGAAGGTCGCCTTCTGGACCTCGGCTCTGAGACCGAGATGCTCGGCGATCGCGTTGATCAGGTCGATGTCCATGCCGACGATCGTTCTGCCGTCTCTGTCGACGAATTCGTTCGGCGCGTAGGTCGGATCGGTGGCGACGACCAGCGTGCCCTTGCTTCTGATCTCGTCGGGGACGGCGATCGATCCGGTGGCGGGAGCCTCGCCGGTGGCGGCCGGCGCCGGCGCCGACGTCGACGCGCTGCCACCGTCGTCGTCATCGGAGCCGCAACCGGCGGCGAACGCGGCGAAGGCGATCAGGAGAACCGCGGCCAACAGAGTGAACGGCCGCGAAAACGACAGCTTCATGCATACCTCACGGGTCGATGGGGACCGACATGCTGCACCTCTCACGACCACCGTACATCTGACGGAAGTCGCACCTCGGAGGTTCCATTTCCGCCACGTGTACTGCGCAATCCCCTCGACCACATCGAGTGTTAGCAGTCGGTTAGGAATCGGCGCTGATTCAGTGTGTTGATCCTCCGAACTGACGCGTTCAAGCGAACGCTCGCGCCGCCGATCAACGCGTCCATGAGAGGTCTGTCGAAGGTCGCCCCGCGCTCGGTTCGCGCCAAGCTGCTCGCCACGATCCTGCCCGTCGTCGCGCTCGCGATCGGCGGCCTCACGCTGATCGCCGTGCAGCGCGTGACCGACTCCCAGCAGGAGGCGGTCTACGAGACCGCCGCCGAGCTGGCCGGGCGCGAGGCGAACGCGTTCGAGGCGCAGGCGAGCGCGAACGCGGCGCTTGCGCGCTCGATCGCGACGCTCGGCTCGGCCAACCGCTCCGGTGACCGGGCCGAGGTGATCGCGCAGCTGAAGCAGATCCTCGAGCGCAATCCCGGCATCGGCGGCGCCTACCTCGCCTATGTCGCGGACGCCTTCGACGGCGCCGACGCCGCCAACCGCGACGCGCCGGCCTCCACCAGAGACGGCCGCTTCGCGCCGTACTGGGACCGCCTCACCGGCAGAATCCAGCTCAGCCCCGTGCTCGACGAGAACGAGGCGTACTGGACGATGCCGCGCGACACGCTCAGAGACGGCGTCGTCGAGCCGTACCTGTTCGAGGGCGTGCTGATCACCTCGTACGCCTCGCCGGTCCTGCGCGACGGCAGATTCGTCGGCTCGGCCTCGGTCGACATGCTGCTGACCGACCTCGACAGAGCGATCGGCGGCGTCAGATTCCTCGACAGCGGCTACGCCTTCGTCGTCTCCTCCAGAGGCACGTTCGTCTCGCACCCGAACGCGAGACTGATCGGCGCGACGACGCTCGCGGAGTGGGGCGAGAGAAACGGCAACTCAGACCTCGCGCGGGTGCAGGCGGCGGTCGCCGCCGGCAGACGGGCGCGGATCGAGACGACCGACCCGCGCACCGGCGAGCAGGTCGTGATGTTCACCGCGCCGGTCGCGACCGGCGGCTGGGGCTTCGTGACCGTCGCGCCGAAGGACGAGATCCTCGCGCAGGCGCATTCGCTGCGCACGCTGCTGCTGATCGGCGGCCTGGTCGCGCTGCTGCTGTGCGCGCTGGTCGTGTGGCTGATCGCCGCGCGGCTGTCGCGCCCGATCCGCGAGGCGGCCGCGGCCGCCGAGCAGATCAGCCGCGGCGACCTCGACATCGACGTGCCCGTCCGCTCGCGCGATGAGCTGGGGCAGATGGCCGACGCCTTCGGCGAGATGGTCGCCTACCTGCGGCGGCTCGCCGGCGTCGCCGACCAGATGGCCGGCGGGGACCTCTCCGAGCGCGTCAGACCGGCCTCCGACCAGGACGTGCTCGGCCACGCCTTCGACCACATGTCGAGCGAGCTGCGCGCCGCGCTCGGCGAGCAGTCCTGCCTGGAGGCGCTGACGGCGCGGATGGACAGCCTCGAGCAGCGCGACCTCGCGCAGCTCGACGACGGCCTCAGAGCGATGGCCGACGGCGACCTCACGCGCGCCGCCGAGGTCTCGACGACGCCGCTCGACATACCCGTGGGCCGCGAGGCCGGGCGGCTGGCGGAGATCTTCGACGGGATGCTGGAGCGGGCCGGCTCCTCGGTCGTCAGCTACGAGGCGATGCGCCGCCAGCTGTCGGGGATGCTCGACGAGATCACGCGCACCTCCGGTGAGGTCTCGGCCGCCTCGCGCCAGATGGCCTCGACCTCCGAGGAGGCCGGTCGCGCCGTCAACGAGATCGCCGGCGCGATCGCCGAGGTCGCGCAGGGCGCCGAGCGCCAGGTGACGACGGTCGGCACGACCCGCGCCGCCAACAGAGAGGTGTTCGAGGCGGTCGCCAGCTCGACCGCCAGCGCGCAGGCGACCAACGCCGCCGTCGAGCAGGCGCGCACGCTCGCGCAGGAGGGCGCCGACGCCGTCGAGCAGGCGACCGGCGCGATGGAGCAAGTGCGCAGCTCCTCGCAGGACGCGACCGTCGCGATCCGCGAGCTGGGCGCGAAGTCGGAGCGGATCGGCTCGATCGTGGAGACGATCGGCGGGATCGCGGAGCAGACGAACCTGCTGGCGCTGAACGCCGCGATCGAGGCGGCGCGGGCCGGCGAGCAGGGGCGCGGCTTCGCGGTCGTCGCCGAGGAGGTGCGCAAGCTGGCCGAGGAGTCGCGCCAGGCGGCCGGTTCGATCGCCGAGCTGATCGACGAGATCAGCCGCGGCACGGCCACCGCGGTGACGGCCGTCGAGGAGGGCGGCGCGCGCACCGAGGCCGGCGTCGAGACGGTCGGTCAGGCGCGCGAGAGCTTCCGCCGCATCCGCGCGAGCGTCGAGGACGTGCACGGGCGCGTCGCGGAGATCGAGCAGGCGGTGCGCCTGATCGAGTCCTCCGGCGGCCGCGTGCGCGACGAGATCCGCGCGGTCGCGGCGATCGCGGAGGAGACCTCGGCCGCGACCGAGCAGGTCTCCGCCTCGACGCAGCAGACGAGCGCCTCGACGCAGGAGATCGCCGCCTCGGCGGCCGAGCTGGCCCGCACCGCCGAGACGTTGCAGCAGCTCGCCGCCCGCTTCACGCTGGCGTAGTCAGCCCTCGACGCGCGCGAGCACGCGGCGGGCGACGGCGGAGGCCTCGGGCCGGTGGTCGTTGCCGGCCGGCGTGCGCACCTCGACGTGGAACAGCAGCGGCTCGGCGAGCACGTACAGCACGCTGCCGCTCCAGACGGCCGCCTGGCCGAGGCCGTCGAGCGTCGCGCCCTCGACGTGCTCGGCGATGAACTGGTACTGCTCGCGCGGGAAGAAGCCGTCGCCGTCGCCGTGCCAGGCGCTGACGCCGACCGACCAGCGGTCGGTACGGCGGCCGGCGGCGGCGAACTCGAGGCCGATCGAGCTGTCGTCGTAGATCAGCCGGCCCTCGCCCAGCTCGACGCCGAGCACGTGGGATGCCTCGGCGCGCGAGAGCAGCGCGGCGGGGTCGGGCGCGCCGTGCGCCATCGCCCGGCGCAGGACGCTCTGCTGGTGCTCGTCGAGCGCGCTGACGGCCACGGGCTTGACCGACATCTCGTCGCGCGTGCTGCGCAGCTCTTCGTACTGGTCCTTGGCGGTCGAGGCGAGCTTGACCGCCTTGTCGAGGAGTCCCATCCTGGTCCTTTTCCTGTGTCGCGGGGCGGCCGATCGTAGGCGCCGAAAACGCCTGCGTCATCCCCAAAACGACAGATCCGGGCAAGACCAGGGTCATGTCAGGGGGATCCCCCGTCCGCGCGCCGCGGGGACGCGGGATCAGGGCGCGTGGCCGGGCTCGATCGCCCGCGCGCGGTGGAAGCGCAGCGGTCTCGCGCCGCGGTGGACGGAGCCGTCGAGCGGCTCCAGCAGGAAGCCGACGTGGTCGCCGAGCGCGATCCGCTCCAGCACCCGTCCGGCGAACCACGTCTCCAGCCGCTCCAGCCGCGGCGCGCCGTGCGGCCCGCGTCTCCATTCCACCCGCGCGAACTTGTCGAGGTCGTCGCCGCTGGCGCCGCCGAACAGCTCCGCGAGGTCGGCGGCGTCCTCATCGACGACGTGCACGATCAGCGTCTCGGCCTGGCAGGCGACCTTGTACGTGTGGTTCTCGCGCGAGAGGCAGGCGAGGAAGCGCGGGGGCGAGACCGACGTCTGCGTCGCGAAGCCGATCAGGCAGCCGGCGCGCTCGCCGCCGCCCTCCGCGGTGACGATGTACATCGCCGTGTCGGCGTCGGCGAACAGGCGCGCGAACGTTCGCTGCAGCGGCTCGGACATCGCTGGAGGTGATACCCGCGACCGCGTCGAACACGCCCCCGTGGACGAACGCAGCGAACGCTGGGCGAAGCGGTTCGAGATCCCGCTGCTGATCGCGGCCGTGCTGGTGATCCCGATGCTGGTGCTCGACCAGGCCGACCTCGGCGCGCCGTGGGACACCGTCGAGGCGGTGCTCGACTGGGGCACCTGGCTCGTCTTCCTGCTCGAGCTGGTCGTGATGCTCTCGATCGTGCCCGACAAGAAGCGCTGGCTGCGCGATCACCCGATCGACGTCGCCGCGACGCTGCTGAGCCCGCCGATGCTGCCCTCGAGCCTCGCCGCCGCGCGCCTGCTGCGGCTGCTGCGCGTGCTGCGGCTGCTGCGCCTGGCGCCGCTGGCGCGCCGCGTCTTCTCGCTCGACGGCGTCCGCTACGGCGGGCTGCTCGCCTTCCTCACGCTGATCGGCGGCGGCACCGCCTTCGCCGCGGCCGAGCACCGCGCGAGCGAGTGGGAGGGGATCTGGTGGGCGGTCGAGACGATGACGACGGTCGGCTACGGCGACGTCTATCCGACGACCGTCGCCGGCAGAGCGATCGGCATCTTCGTGATGGTCGTCGGCGTCGGCTTCGGCACGCTGCTGGTCGGCGCGATCGCCGAGCGCTTCATCGCGCACGAGGTCGACCAGGACATCCAGGAGATCGACGCCGGCGAGGACGAGCTGCGTCACGAGCTGCGCGAGGTCGCCGCGCGGCTGGAGCGGATCGAGCTGGCGCTGCGAACGCGCAGACGGTGAAGGCACTGCGGACACCGCCTGCGCTCGCAACATGGAACTGCAGCGCGGGCGTCGCAACCACGCCCGCGCAATGACCCTCGCGCTCCGGTTCCGGCGTCTCCGCCGTCGTTCATGAACCCAATGGGAGCGTCCGGGGTCACTGTTGGTCTGCCCGCCCCGGAGCGGTCGCACACCGCCCGGTCCGCGCGCGGACCGGGGCGCCCGTTCGCGCCGCGGATCGGTGCGGCCGCCGCCGACTCTCTATCCTGGCCGGTCGCCATGGCTATTCGTTCAGATCTCCGCAACGTCGCGATCGTCGCCCACGTCGACCACGGGAAGACGACGCTCGTCGACAAGCTCCTGTGGCAGTCGGGCGCGTTCCGCTCCAACCAGGACGTCGCAGAGCGCGTCATGGACTCGATGGACCTCGAACGCGAGAAGGGCATCACGATCCTCGCGAAGAACACCGCCGTCCAGTACGGCGATGTGAAGGTCAACATCATCGACACACCCGGCCACGCCGACTTCGGCGGCGAGGTGGAGCGCGGTCTGACAATGGTCGACGGCGTGCTGCTGCTCGTCGACTCCTCCGAGGGCCCGCTGCCGCAGACGCGCTTCGTGCTGCGCAAGGCGCTGCAGGCGCGGCTGCCGGTGATCCTCGTGATCAACAAGGTCGACCGCCCCGACGCCCGCATCAGAGAGGTCGTCGACGAGGTCTACGAGCTGTTCCTCGACCTCGACGCCGACGAGTCGCAGATCGAGTTCCCGATCGTCTACACGAACGCCAAGGACGGCTGGGCGTCGGTCGACTTCGACCCCGAGAACCCGGTCGACGGCGAAGACCTGAGACCGCTGCTGGACCTGATCGTCGAGCGCATCCCGGCGCCGAGATACGAGGAAGACCACCCGCTTCAAGCGCTCGTCACGAACCTCGACGCATCTCCCTATCTCGGCCGCATCGCGCTGGCGCGCGTGCGCCACGGCGTCATCAGACGCGGCCAGCAGATCGCTTGGTGCCGCACCGACGGCTCGATAGAGAGAGTCAGAATCACCGACCTCTTCATCACCGACGCACTCGAGCGCGTCGAGGCGAACGAGGCCGGGCCGGGCGAGATCATCGCGATCGCCGGCCTCGCCGAGGTGACGATCGGCGAGACGCTCGCCGACCCCGAGGATCCCCGCCCGCTGCCGGTGATCCACGTCGACGACCCGTCGCTGTCGGTCACGATCGGCGTCAACAACTCGCCGCTCGCCGGTCAGGAGAAGGGCAACAAGATCACCGCCCGCCTGATCAAGAACCGCCTCGACGCCGAGCTGGTCGGCAACGTGTCGCTGCGCGTGCTGCCGACCGAGCGCCCGGACACGTGGGAGGTCCAGGGCCGCGGCGAGCTGCAGCTGGCCGTGCTCGTCGAGCTGATGCGGCGCGAGGGCTACGAGCTGACCGTCGGCAAGCCGCAGGTCGTCACGAAGGAGATCGACGGCAGACTGTGCGAGCCGATGGAGCGGATGACGATCGACATCCCCGAGGACTACGTCGGCGTCGTCACCCAGCTGCTCGCGCTGCGCAGAGGCCGCATGGAGCAGATGATCAACCACGGCACCGGCTGGGTCCGGATGGACTACGTCGTGCCGGCCCGCGGCCTGATCGGCTTCCGCACGGAGTTCCTGACGGAGACGCGCGGCACCGGGATCATCAACCACGTCTTCGAGGGCTGGGAGCCGTGGCACGGCGAGATCCGCACGCGCCCCTCCGGCTCGCTCGTCGCCGACCGCTCCGGCAGAGTCGCCTCGTTCGCGCTGTTCGGCCTGCAGGAGCGCGGGATCCTCTTCGTCGGGCCCGGTGTCGAGGTCTATGAGGGCATGATCGTCGGCGAGAACGCGCGCCAGGAGGACCTCGACGTCAACGCCGTGCGCGAGAAGAAGCTCAACAACATCCGCTCCTCGACCGCTGACGAGCTGGAGCGGCTGGTGCCGCCGAAGATCCTCTCGCTCGACCAGGCGCTGGAGTTCGTGCGCGAGGACGAGTGCGTCGAGGTGACGCCGGCGGCCGTGCGCATGCGCAAGGTCTACCTCGACCAGACGACGCGCCAGAAGATGGCGCGCGGTCGCGCCCGCGACCGCCTCTCGGCGGCTGAGGCGAGATAGCGGGCGGGCCCCTTGGGGCCCGCGCCTGTGAAGCTCGGGGAAACCCCCGTTCCGGCAGCGGCGGGGGTGCCCTAGAGTGACGCCCATGCGCCAACTGATCTCCCGTCGCGCGCTGCCGGCGGCCGTCGTCTCACTGCTCGCGCTGCCGGCCGGCGCCGGCGCCGCGACCCTCTGCGCGCCGCTCGGCCACGGCGGCCTCTGCGACGCCGCGTACGCGACGCCGCAGCAGGCGGTCGACGCCGCCGACGCCGCGCCCGGCGCCGACGTCGTCGCGCTCGCCGCCGGCACCTTCGACGTCGGCAGCGACGGGCTGACCGTCGCTGCCGCCGACACGGCGGTGCGCGGCGCCGGCCGCGACCAGACGATCCTCACGACCAGCCCGCTGCCTGACGACGGCTCCACGCGGCGGGTCGTCCAGGGGCGCTTCTCGCACCTCTCCGACCTGACGGTGCGGCTGGCCTCCGCGGTCACCAGCGGCCCGGCGACGATGGAGGGGATCGACGCCTACGACGCGGCGGTCGTCCGCGTGACCGTCGACGCGGTCGGGGCGACCTTCGGTCCGGGAGCCGACGACGGCCAAGGGCAGGGGATCCTGCTGCGGAGAGGACTGCTGCAGGACGTCGAGATCGACTTCGACCCGGACGCCGACGCCGACGCGCTGCGGGTCGGCGGAGCCGCGACGCTCTCCGGCGTCACGATCACGGCGCGGAACGGGCTCTCCAGTGACCCGGAGACCGACGACCCGGGCGCGCCGGTGCTCGTGACGGCCGATCGCCTGCGGATCACCGCGCAGCGGCCGCTCGTCGTCGGCGACGGCAGCTTCACGCTGAGCGACGCGCTGCTGCGGGCGCTGCCGGCGGACGACGGCGACGCGCCGGCCGCGGTGTCGGTCCACTCCGGGCGGGCGCCCGATCCGGCCGCGCTGACGCTCGATCGCGTGACGGTCGTCGGCAGCGGGCAGACCGGCAGCGCGGCGCTGGCGATCGGCGGCAACCCCGGCCCGGTCGCGACCAGGTTGACGGCACGCCACGTGATCGCGTGGGGCTTCCCGGTCAGCGTGCGCCAGGAGAGCTGGGGCGGTGACCTGGCGACGGAGATCTCCTACTCGCTGCTCGACACGAGCGCGGCGGCGATCGTCGATGCGACCGACCCGGCGGTGACCGCGAGACGGACGCTCGACCTGTCCGAGGGCAACCGCTCCGGCGACCCGCTGTTCCTCGATGCCGGGGCAGGCGACTTCCACGTCCGCGGCGGCTCGCCCGCGGCGGCGATCGGCGGCCGGGCGCTGCTGGACGGCATCGGACGCGACCTCGACGGCAAGGATCGCATCGATCACGAGCCGTACGCCGGGGCATTCGTCCCCGATCTCCTCGATCCGCCCGATCCGACGCCCCGCTGCGACTGCTTCCCGCCGCCCCCGCCGCCCCGGATCCCGCCGCAGTGCTTCTGCGGTCCCGGACCGGACACCATCGCGCCGCAGCTCTCCGGGCTCGCGCTCGTGACAAGACGGCCGCGCAGAGGGGCCGCCACGCGCCCGGTCGCCTTCCGCTTCACGCTCTCCGAGCGCGCGAGCGTGCGGATCGCGATCGAGCGGCGCGTGCCCGCCATCAGAGCGCGCAGAGGCCGTGGAGCGGTGCCGGCGCGATGGGTCGCGGCCGGTGCGCTGAGGCCGGTCGCGCTGAACGCGGGGGCGGTCTCGATCGCCTTCGGCGGCCGCCTCGGCAGCGGCGCGCTGAAGCCCGGCGCCTACCGCGCGACGGTCGTCGCGACCGACGCGGCGGCGAACAGATCGGCGCCGGCGCGCGTGCGCTTCAGCGTCGCGAGAGCGGTGGCGAGAGGTCGCGCTCGACCTCGTTGACGTGGTGGGCGATCGCGCCCAGCACCTCGTCCCAGTTCTGGCGCGGCAGGTCGTGACCCATCCCCGGCACCACGTGCAGCTCGGCGCCGGGGATCGCGCGCGCCGTCGCGCGGCCGCCGGAGAGCGCGATCATGCGGTCGGCGGCGCCGTGGATCACGAGTGAGGGGGTTGCGACGGTGCGCAGCGCGCGCGTGCGGTCGCCGGAGGCGAGGATCGCCGCGAGCTGGCGGCCGCGGCCGGTCGGGTCGGGGTTTCGCTCGTAGGCGCGGCGCGCGATGTCGAGGAAGATCGGATCGTCGGGCGGGACGCCGGGGGAGCCGATCGCGCGCTGCACGGCGACCTGCTGCGAGAGGTAGCCGTCGAGGCCGCTCGGGGCTCTTCTGAGCAGGATCGGATAGGTCTTCAGCGCCGGCTGGCCGTTCCAGCGGCTGCCCGGGCTCGACATGATCGACGTCAGCGAGCGGAGCCGCCGCGGGTGGTCGATCGCCAGCACCTGCGCGATCATCCCGCCCATTGAGGCGCCGACGACGTGGACGCGCTCCAAGCCGAGCGCGTCGAGCAGCCCGATGGTGTCCTGCGCCATCTCCGCGAGCGTGTACTGCCGCGCGTCGAAGCGGCGGCGCAGCAGTTGCGGCGGCGTCGGCAGCGGTATCTCCGGGAAGCAGGTCGAGCGGCCGCTGTCGCGGTTGTCGAAGCGGATCACGTAGAGGCCGCGGCGCGTCAGGTCGGCGATGAACGACTCGTGCCAGCGGATCATCTGCATGCCGAGGCCCATCACCAGCAGCACGGGCGGGTCGGCCGGGTCGCCGAAGCCCTCGGCGCAGATCGTCACGCCGCGGCCGGCGTCGTACAGGCGCTCGCTCATGCGCGCCAGCCTACCGGCGCCGCCCGCCCCGGGTGGGGCGGGCGGCGCGGCGGCGGGGGCGGGACGGCGGGGCAGGGTCGGCTCAGCCGCGCGAGACGAACAGCGTGACGGCCGCTCTGGTGCGGCTTCTGGCCTTCGGCGTGACCTTCACGACGCGGCCTCTGCGAACGCCGGAGCGGACCTGCTTCAGCTTCGGTCTCGCGCATCTCGCCTTGGCGAGCGCCTTGCGCGCGGCGGCGACGGTGCTGCCGCGTCTGATCGCCGGGACGCGGCAGGCGGCGCGGGCTCTGCCGCCGTCTCTTCTCGGCGTGTCGCCTCTTCTGTCCGGAACTCTCGTGTCGGGCACTCTGGTGTCCGGCGCTCTCGTGTCCGGTCTTCTCTCGGGCGGCAGGCCGCCGATCACCGTCTCGCAGTTGCTGACGGTGTCGATCGGGTCGACGTAGGCGGTGTCGCTGCCCTCGCTGCAGTCGATCGTGTCGGCGGCGCCGTCGCGCGCCTCGATCGTGTCGTTGCCGGAGTGGCTGAAGATCACGTCGCGGCCGCCGCGACCGTCGATCGTGTCGTTGCCGATGTAGCTGGCGAGGCGGTCGTCGCCGGGCGAGCCGATCAGCTTCGAGTCGCCCCAGCGGCTCTTCTCGATCTCGAACTCGACCGGAGTCGGGCCGGCGACCAGCAGCGCGACCTGCGCGCTGCGGATCCGCTCGATCCCGGTCGCGTTGTCGTTCTCGTCGTCGCGACCGTCGTTGGCGACGCCGTCGAGCGAGACGGCGATCGGCTGCGGCTCGGCCGTGTTGTCGTTCCAGTCGGAGATGCTCTGGTCGAAGCCGGGGCCGCCGTCGATCAGGTCGCTGCTGAAGCGGCGGCCGCCGCTGACGGTGTCGTCGCCATCGCCGCCATGGACGAGGTCGTCGCCGTCGTTGCCGTCGACGACGTCGTTGCCGGGACCGCCGTCGAGCAGGTCGGGTCCCTGACCGCCGTAGACGTCGTCGTCGCCCTCGCCGCCGAGCAGCGCGACGCCGAGCCCCGGCCACGTCGGCCCTTCGAGGTCGTCTCTGCCGGGGCCGCCGTCGAGCACGTAGGCGATCTCGGTCGGCAGCTCGTCCCAGCTGATGTCCAGCTCGTCGTCGCCGTCGCCGCCTTCGAGGCGGATCTCGGTGACGCCGGCGAAGGGGCAGGTGGCGAACGAGCCGAAGCCGGTCTGCGTGACCTGGCAGTCGAGCGCGGGATCGGCGGTGATGCCGTAGCGGCCGCGGTCGCCGAAGGTGACGCGGGTGGTGGAGAAGGCGTCGTCGTTGAGGCCGAGGTGGTTTCTCTCGCCCGGGTCGGCGCGGAAGACCAGGGCCGTGCCCTCGCGCACGACCTGGGTGGCCTGCGCGCTGCCGGCGCCGGCCGCGGCGACCGCGACGGCCGCGCTGAGGACGAGAAGCGGTTTGCGCAGATGCATGCCGTCGACGCTACGGCCGCGTTCGCGCCCCCACCATCGGCCGAAGGCATCGGGCTGGCCCGACCGATGGGAGAGCGCCCGGCTACCTGCGGCCGATGACGGGGACGCGCCCGCTCAGCCGCGCGAGATCCAGATCGTGACGGCCGCTCTCGTGCGGCTTCTGGCCTTCGGCGTGACCTTCACGACGCGGCCTCTGCGGACACCGGAGCGGACCTTCTTCAGCTTCGGGCTCGCGCACTTCGCGCGCTTCAGCGCCTTGCGCGCGGCGGCGACGGTGCTGCCGCGTCTGATCGCCGGGACGCGGCAGGCCGCGCGCGCTCTGGGGGCTCTTCTGTCGCTTCTCGGCGGCGGGTTTCTGTCGCCGGGTCTGACGTCGGGCGGCGGGCTGCCCGCGCCGATCACCGTCTCGCACTTGCTCGTGACGTCGATCGGGTCGACGTAGACGGTGTCGACGCCGTCGCCGCAGTCGATCGTGTCGGCGGCGCCGTCGCGCGCCTCGATCGTGTCGTTGCCGAGGTAGCCGGCGATCGCGTCGCGGCCTCCGCGGCCGTCGATCGTGTCGTTGCCGGAGTAGCCGGCGAGGCGGTCGTTGCCGGGGCTGCCGATCAGCGTCGAGCCGCCCGACATGCTCTTCTCGATCTCGAACTCGACCGGATCGGCGCCGGCGACCAGTCTCGCGATGAGGGCGGTGCGGATCTTCTCGATCCCGAGCACGTTGTCGTTCTCGCCGGCGCGGCCGTCGTTGGCGACGCCGTCGAGCGTGACGACGATCGGCAGGTCACCGGCGTTCTGGTCGTACCAGTCGGCGAGGCTGGAGTCGTAGCCCGGCCCGCCGTCGACGACGTCGGTGCTGAGTCTGCGCCCGCCGCTGACGGTGTCGTCGCCCTCGCCGCCGAACACGCCGTCGTTGCCGTCGTTGCCGTCGACGAGGTCGTTGCCGGCGCCGCCGTCGAGCTGGTCGTCGCCCTGTCCGCCGCGGATGTCGTCGTCACCGTCGCCGCCGAGCAGCGTCATCCCGAAGACCGGCCAGGTCGGCCCTTCGAGGTCATCTCTGCCGGGGCCGCCGTCGAAGACGTATCTGATCGTCGTCGGCAGCTCGTCCCAGCTGATGTCGAGCTCGTCGTCGCCGTCGGCGCCCTCCAGGCGCACCTCGGTGATGCCCGCGTAGGGGCAGTCGCTGAAGGCGCCGAACCCGGTCGAGGAGGACTCGCAGCCGAGCGCGGGATCGGCGGTGATCGGGTAGCCGCCGCGATCGCTGAAGTGGATTCTCGTCGTCGTGAACTGGTCGTCGCCGACGCCGAAGTAGTTTCTCTCGCCGGGGGCGCCGCGGAGGATCAGCGTCGAGCCCTCGCGCACCAGCTGCGCGGCCTGCGCGCTGCCGGCGCCCGTGGCCGCGAGTGCCAGCGCGGCAGCGAGGACGATGACGGGTCTGTGCAGTCTCATGCCTCCGACGCTACGGCTGCCGGTGAGACGCGACATCGGCCGAATGGGAGGCGGGTCCCTGACCAATGGGGGAGGGTGTCAGCGCGTCGCCGCGCGGCGGCTCAAACGTTCGTCGCGATCGTCGCGGTCGGCCTGACGCCGCTCGCGATCGTCTGCAGCACGACGCAGTAGCGCTCGGTCAGCTTCAGCAGCGTCGCCACCTGCTCCGCGTCGGCGTCGCTGTCGAGCGCGAACTCGAGCCGGATCGCGCGGAAGCCGACCGGCGCGTCGCGGTCGACGGCGAGCGTGCCGCGAAAGTCCAGCTCGCCCTCCGCGCGCACCGTGCCGCCCTCGACCGCGATCCCGAGCGAGGTCGCGACCGCGCGCAGCGTCACGCCCGCGCAGGCGACGAGCGCCTCCAGCAGCATGTCGCCCGAGCACAGCAGCGTGCCGTCGCCGCCGCTGGCGGGATGGAGGCCGGCGGCCGCGAGCGCGCGGCCGCTGTCGACCGAGCACGAGACGCCCTCGCCGAGCTGCCCGCTGGCCGACAGCGTCACGACCGCCGCCTCCGGCTCGTCGCGGTAGCGCTCCTTCAGCGGGCCCTGCACGCTGCGCAGCTGATCTCTGTCCATCCGCGCAGCGTACGCCGCCAGCTCGGGTGCGGCCAGCCGCACATCGGGCGCGCCGGCGGCGCGCTAGTGTCGGCGGGATGAGCGAGCCCGAGGTCCGCGCCTCCGACGCCGAGCGCGAGCAGACGGTCGAGCGGCTGCGCAGCGCGGCCGGCGAGGGGCGCTTGACGCTGGAGGAGCTGAGCGACCGGATCGAGGCCGCCAGCGGCGCGCGCACGCGCGGCGAGCTGGCGCGGCTGACGGGCGACCTGCCGCCGGCCGGCGAGCTGGCGGCGAGCGGCGGCGGCGCGGCCGGCGCGACGGTCGTGACGGCGCCGGTGAGCACCTCGTCGGTCTTCGGCGACCACCGCCGCGCGGGCGCCTGGCAGCTGCCGGCGTCGAGCAGATGGCGCACCGTCTTCGGCGACATCAAGCTCGACCTGCGCGAGGCGCGCGTGCCGGCCGGCGAGATCACGATCGACGCCGGCACCGTTGTCGGCGACGTCGAGCTGCTGGTGCCCGAGGGCGTCATCGTCGAGGTCCGCAGCCGCACCTTCCTCGGCGAGGTGAAGCAGGACGCCGGGATGCAGGCGCCGGCCGGCGCGCCGCGGATCGTGCTGACCGGCAGCACGGTCGTCGGCGACGTGCGCGTGCGCGCCAGACGCCTGCGCGAGCGGCTCGCGCAGGCGCTGCTGTCGCGCTGAGCGACGCCTCAGCGAACCGCGCCGCGCGGGTCCCAGGGGTCGAGCTCGGACGGGTCCTGGATCACGTCGGTCGCGCCCGGGCCGCCCTCGGCGTCGACGCGCTCGATCGTCTCGACGGTCGCCTCGGTGCCGCCGTACTCGAACCAGCGGCCGCTTCTGGCGAGGAACCGATAGCCGCCGTACTCCTTCAGGAGGAGGCGGGTGTTGCCCGGCCACTGGCCGGGATCGCAGGCCGGGTGCGTCGACAGTCTGCGACAGGGAATCGTGTAGACGAAGCCGGCCGGGGTCCAGACCTGGACGGCGGCGGGGATGGAGAGCGTCAACTCGGCCGACGCGGCCCGCGTGGGCGGTGCGACGTCGGCGAGCGCCGAGCCGGCGGACGCGGTTGCCAGTGCGAGCGCGCAGGCGCCCGCGAGGAACAGACGGAAGACCATGATGGCCCCTTTCTTCCGGGTGTTTGCACCGGTCCAAGACCAGCGCGGAGCGTTCGGTCGCGGGTGGTTCTCCCGCGACGGGCCCCCGGGTCGGCGCGCATTGCCCCTCCGCCGACCCGTGGGATCCCTCGCGTCAGCCCTGCGCGCCGCCGTTGCCGCGCGCGACGGTCGCGCCGCCTCTCTTCGCCGCTCTCTTGCCGCTTCTCTTCGCCGCTCTTCTGGCCGCTCTCTTCGCCTGCTTCGCCGCTCTCGCGCCAGCGGCCGCGCCCGACGGCGTCCACGGGTCGAGTTCCTCGAGGCCGCCCACGACCTTCGCGGCGCCGGGGCCGCCGGCGGCGTCGGCCGCGTCGATCGCGTCGACCGTCGCCTGGTTGCCGCCCAGCTGGAACCAGCTGCCGTTTCTGGCCAGCAGGCGATAGCCGCCGTCGCCGTTGACGTGCACGTCGATGTTGGCCGGCCACTGGCCCGGGTCACAAGTCGGATCGGCCGTCAGCGTGGGGCAGTCGATCGTGCGCACGAGGCCGGCCGGGCTCCAGACCTGGACCGAGGCGGGGATGTACAGCTGCGGTCTGGCCGTTGGGACGGGTCCGACGTCGGCGACGGCCGAGCCGGCCGATGTGGCTGCGAGCCCGAGCGCGCAGGCGCCGGCGAGGAACAGACGGGAGACCATGGAGGCCCTTTCTCGTGGGGTACGCCCGTTCTCTGCCGGCACGCTCGGCGACATTACGGCCGGCTCGCGCACTTCATACCGGCTTGCGCTTGGCGCAACGGATACGGTTCGAAACACCACAAGAGCACGCATCGTCGCACTGGGAATCACGACACGACCGAGAGGAGACGCTGATGGCGTCGACCGATGTGGACAGTGAGCTGAAGGGCCGTCACCGCAAGATGTGGGCGTCAGGCGACTACCCCGCGATGGTCGAGACCTTCCTGACGCCGCTCGGGCCGCGGCTGGTCGAGGCCTGTGGGATCGGGCCGGGGATGGACGTGCTCGACGTCGCCGCCGGCACCGGCAACGCGGCGATTCCGGCGGCGCTGGCCGGCGCGAGAGTGACCGCCAGCGACTTGACGCCGGAGCTGCTGGAGGCCGGGCGCGCACGGGCCGAGGCGCTCGGGGCGGATCTGGATTGGGTCGAGGCCGACGCCGAGCGGCTGCCGTTCGCCGACGGCTCCTTCGACGTCGTGATCTCCGCGATCGGCGTGATGTTCGCGCCGCACCACGAGCGGTCGGCGAGCGAGCTGGTGCGGGTCTGCCGGCCGGGCGGGACGATCGGCCTGTTGAGCTGGACGCCGGAGGGGCAGATCGGCAACCTGCTGAAGACGATCGGCCCGTTCGCGCCGCCCCCGCCGCCCGGTGCGCAGCCGCCGCCGCTGTGGGGCAGCGAGGCTCACCTGCGCGAGCTGTTCGGCGACAGGGTGACGTTCGGATCGCTGGCGCACGGGCTGCTGGAAGTCGACGCGTTCGAGCAGCCGGAGGAGTTCGCCGGCCATTTCCGCGGGTACTACGGGCCGACGATCGCGGCCGAGGCGAACGCGCGCAGAAACGGCCGCGAGGATGAGTTCGCGGCGACCTTCTCGCGGTTCGTGCAGGAGTGGAACCGCGGAGCTGAGGGTGGTCCGGCGCGGTTCGAGCTGGAGTACCTGCTGGCGGTCGGCACGCGCACCTGAGCACGTGGTGGCTGATTCTGGAAAGAGCCCTTGACAGACTTGGCGCGCGCGCCGTAGCGTGCGCGCCATGCGCCGCCTCTCGCTCCTCCTCGCCGCGTTCGCGCTGCTGCTCGCGGCAGCGCCCGCGGTGTCCGCCGCCCCCGGCACGTCGTTCCGCAACCCCGTCGTCCCCGAGACGGCCGCCGGCGACGACACGCCGGACCCGTGGATCTTCCGCCACGACGGCCGCTACTGGCTGACGTACACGAGCACCGACCACATCGAGCTGCGCAGCGCGCGCACGCTCGCCGGGCTGGCGGCGGCGGAGCCGCGGCGGCTGTGGCCGCCGGCCGGGCGGCCCGAGCCGGCCGACCGCTGCTGCGCGCTGTGGGCGCCGGAGATCCACCGCCTCGATGGCCCCGCCGGGCCGCGCTGGTACGTCTACTACGCCGCCAACGAGCGCGACGGCAGCAGCCATCGCATGTACGTGCTGGAGAGCGCTGCCGACGACCCCGACGGGCCGTACCGCTTCAAGGCGCGGCTGCGGCTGCCGCAGCCGTTCGCGATCGACGGGACGATCGCGTCGGTCGGCGGCCGGCTGCACCTGATCTACTCCGGCGGCGCCTCGCCGATCTCGACGGCGCTGTTCGTCGCGCCGCTGTCGGACCCGTGGACGGTCGCGGGCGAGCCGGTCGAGATCTCGCGGCCGACGCTGCCATGGGAGCGCGTCTCGTTCCCGATCAACGAGGGGCCGCAGGTGCTGCTGCGGAACGACAGCCTGCACGTGGTCTACTCGGCCAGCTGGTGCGGGACCGGCGCCTACACGCTCGGCCGCCTGACCGTCCCGCGCACCGCCGACCTGCTCGACCCGGCGACCTGGCAGGCGGCGAAGAGCCCGCGGCCGGTCTTCGCGGCGGCGCCGTCGGCCGGCGTCTTCGGGCCAGGTCACGGCTCCTTCTTCCGCTCGCCCGACGGGCGCGAGGCGTGGATGGTCTACCACGCGACCGAGGACGAGAGAGGCTGCTTCACCGGCGGCCTGCGCACGACCCGCGCGCAGCCGTTTCGGTGGAACGACGACGACACGCCGCGCTTCGGCAGACCGGTCGCGCTCGACGCCGATCTCGCCGCGCCCGGCGGCGACGGCACCGTCGCGGTGCAGGTGGAGCGGGCCCTCGGCGGTGTTGCGCGGGCGCGGGTCGTGAGCGATCGCCGGATGGTCGGGTACAGAGGGGTCGTCGTGCGGGTGGGCGAGCGCGGCGGGCGCGGCGACCGCGCCGGACGCGGCACGCGCGCGCTGCCGCCGCTGCGGGTGCGGCTGCCGCGCGCGGGGCGGTACGAGCTGCACCTGCG